>NZ_JBHRUG010000049.1:0-77298 GCF_042646605.1 Litchfieldella rifensis
TTCACGGCCGATATCGTGTGGATGCACGACACGCCGCTGGCGCCCGGCAAGCTCTACGACTTCAAGCTGGCGACCCGCGACCTGTCCGGTGAGATCCGTGGCATTGACTACCAGATCGACGTCAACACCCTGGCGCGGCATCCCGCGGAGTCGCTGGCGCTGAACGCCATCGCGCATTGCGAGGTCGAGCTGACCGCCGCGATCCCGGTAGACGATTACCGCCAGAGCCCGGGGACCGGCAGCTTCATCGTGGTCGACCGGCTGACCAATGTGACGGTGGGGGCGGGGATGATTCGCGGCGCGGTACAGGCCTCCGGCGGCAAGCGCGAGCAGGTCGATTGGCTGGCGTTTGAGCTAGAGCTCAATGCCCTGATCCGCAAGCATTTCCCGCATTGGGAAGCGAAGAAATGATTTTTATAAAATAATCTGCTGTGTAATTCCTCATTATTGCAAGTTGGTTTTCTAATTTCCTCGCCAAGCTCTTTCCTTTTCAAGGAAAGCTAATATTGTCTGGTGCTGTACTTATAATATTTAATTTGGTCAAGTGAAAGATAATTAAATTAGAGAGGCCCCTGTGAGAATCTTATGGTTTGTAGCCACCATTGAAGATGTGAAATTTCTCAAGACTTTTAAGAAGAGCTTCGATGGTAAAATTGATGTATTTCACTTGAACTATATTACTTTAATGAATATGAGGCTTGAAAAATGCAAGCATCTTCTGCCTAAGAAATCAAGAGAATGTTTTAATAAGGATCTGTCAGAAAGTTTTAATGTCTTGTCTCAAAGACTAAATGATAACGAGGCAAGAAAAGCATATTCAGCAACTCGAGTGGAGGTCAAGAATTATTTGCAGCGTTTCAGAGATGAACACATTGCATTTATGATACCCAGCGGTAGACATGTGCATCATATAGCAGCAAAAGAGATAGCTAAAGAAAATGACGTGCCTTGTTTGTTCATTAACTACTCGAATTTCCCTGGTTACACTGTATTTGATAGGGAAGGAACTGATAGGGATTCAGAAATTTATGCCAACCCACGATGTCTAGATAGTTTTAATTATTGCCCGAAGGAGGAAGAAATAGAGAAAGTGTTTTTATCTTTCTCGGATCTCAAGAAGAAACAAAAAAAACTACCGCAACGAAATAAAGGTAAATTACATTCTTTAGCAAAGAAAACTGCCTTTAAAGTAGACACCATTTTTCAAAGAGTGACAAGTGTATATGGAGATCGACGAGTTGGTATTCTTTCATCTCGCGATGCAGTAATAAAAGGCAGGAATGGGGAGGGTGATCGTGAAAATATAAATATAGAGCTAAAAAGCTATGAGGGGGAGGGCTATATTTTCTTTCCACTACAAGTTTCTACAGATCAGCAGGTATTAGTTAACTATCGAGGAAAATCGATATTTAAAGCGATAGATGAGGTGGTGGAGTTAGCTAGATCCAGTAACCAGGCGCTGGTGATAAAAGAGCATCCTGCTGAAATGAATCGCAACAAAGTGATCAGCCATATAAAAGAAAAAGCCAAGAAATATAATAATATATATATAACAGATGAAAGCGTCTACGACAACTTTAAAAAGTGCAGAGAAGTGGTTACCGTTAATTCAACAGTCGGTCTTGAAGCCATTCTTTCAAATAAAAAAGTCACCTTCCTGGGAGATACTTTCTATAGTCGGTTATCTAGGCAGCAGCTGTGCATATACTTGAAAAAATATCTGATCAGCGTGGACTATAACACGCGAGAAGGCCTTGACCAAAAAAAGATAAAAGAAATTGCTAATCGGTTTGAGAGATTGCAATGAAGTTAAATTACCACAAGTTGATCATTTTTGTTGTGCTTATATTGTACTTCGTGGCTCCTAAAAGCATGACCATAAATTATATTGGTGACTTTAAAGAGATACCTGGTCATTTAGGGCCGTGGTATATCGAGAGGCTTCTTCTACTAGGAGTCTGCTTGGCCTATATTTGTATAAGCTTTTGTTATGGAAAATTCAATCATAAAGAAATGTCAGTATTTTTCTTTCTTTCTTCAATAGCGGTAATACAGTTCCTCGATGGGAACCCTGTTGCTTTTTACGCTGTTATAGGTTCATCCGCTGCCTATGCATTATTAAAAAGTCATAATGAATTGAATTTCACAAAAAGAGAGATAACGATAATTGTATTGTTGATTTTATGTTACCCACTTCAATATGTTTTCTATCGATTGGGAACAAGAACGACCGCTAGTTTCTTGGATGCTAATATATCTGGATATTATCTATTCCTTTGTTATATCGTGTTGCGAAATGCCTCTAATTTTTGGATTAGGTCTATACTTCCTGGTTTGATGATGATAGCTGGCGTGATGAGTTTGAGTAGAAACTTCATTCTCGCAATTTTCTTGTTTGAACTATTCAACTTTTCTTTGATAAGAATCAAGCTTTACCAGGTTGATACGAAATATCGCCTATTAAAAGCTTCTCATTTGACTGTGGTTACAACTTTTCTGGTTTTGATGACATCAGTTTATTTAGTGTCTCAGCCATATGAGAAAGCAACGGGTAGTACTGAAAGATTGACGAATCTACAGGATGGATCTAACTATAAAAGAGCATTAGCTAATACACTTATGTTAGAAAGGATTTTCGAAAAAGGGGATTTTCTTTTATACGGAAATGGTACTGAAAAAGACTCTGTTGAAGCACCTAGGCCACATAATGCATTTTTTAGAGCAATACATCGCTATGGGTTGCCATTAGCGTTGGCCTGTTTCCCGATCTTTTTTATGGTTATAGACGGCTTCAGACTCGGAAATTATGGAGCTGTACTTGGGCTTTTTTCATACTACAGTATACTTAATGATTTTATTACAGGAACTGAACTCCTTCTGCTTGTTATCATGCTGACTATAATGAGAAAGTTGCAAATGGCTCGTCAAGAGAACGTAGCATATAACTTTCATTCCGCGTGTAGATAGATTGTGTAATATGTGTCTCTGGTTTACGTTCGCCCTGGACAAGCCGGCTTAGGAATAGAACCTTTTATCTTTATAGCTTGCTTATAACATGTAAGGAAAAGATAAGCAGCATGGAACTATGAAGTTAGTGTTTTCAGAAGAAGAGGGCGAGGATGAGAATTTATTTGCATATTGGATACCATAAGACTGCAACGAAGACGCTTCAAGAGCATGTTTTTTATAAGTTGAATCAAGTTCAATACTTAGGGAGAAGTAGAAATTTAGATGTGCAATGCACAAAAATTCATAGAGAACTAGTGAGCTTAATCTGTGAATGTACACATAAAGAGTATTTGCTTAAGTTAGAACCGTTTCAAGAAAAGCTGAATAATTATCTTGGAGCAAATGAGAAAGCAAAGCTAGTTAGTAATGAGCTTATTCTTGGAGATGGGCAATCATTCATGGGAGGGGAGGTTCTCCTTAGTGAGCGCATTTCTAGGATAAAAGAGATATTCCATAACCATGACATATATATACTGCTAACGACCAGAAAGCAACCGTCAGCAATATACTCGCTATATGTTCAGAAGAAGCCGTATTTGCCTAACACCACGAGAAGATTTTCTGACTTTTGTGCCGATGAAAAATTGTTGTCTCTATATGACTATATGAAGGTTTATAAGACATTAGAGGAGCACTTTCCTCAAAAGGTGAAACTGGTGGATTTTGAAGAGATAGTTAACGGGAGTGGATTAAAAGATATCATTGAATATCTAGGGGCAAATGAGGGATGCAGTTGGAAGTTGCCAAATACCAACACAAAAGAAAAAAATAGCCTTGGTGTGGTTACCGGAAAATATAACATAAGGAAAATCATATACGGAACATTAGGGAATGGTGTCGTAAGTTCAATAAAAAACAATGAAAGATTGTTGAAAATTCTGACTCCCGTATGGAGAAAAATTGCTAACAAGACATTAGTGAAAGATGTTATTCCAAATATGACGAAAGATGAAGAAAATCATATTCTTGAGATATACAAAAACTCAAATCAAGAGCTTTTCAGTAAATTTGGAATAAACTACATTAAAAATTAACTGTTGTTTATAAGATATGAACCCCTTGTTATTAAAGCCTAAAGAGATAGTGGATTAAAGGAATAAAGGGAATGTTATGTCTATAGTACATAAGCTAAGGCGGCAGGTTTCAGAGTTAGATATTTTAAAGAGTGTATACTTGAATTCAATGAGGCCATTGCCAGTACATTTGAGATATAACATAAACAGAGCATTAAGGTCACCTTATTCGACTTTGGAAGATGAAAATAAAATTATATTCATTCACATCCCAAAAACTGCTGGCAATGCAATAATGAAGTCTTTATATGGTGCACCCGCTACGGGGCACGATTATGCTATGAGGTATCTAAAATATGATGCTGAAAAGTTTTACTCGTATTACAAGTTTGCTGTCGTAAGAAATCCATGGGATAGATTGGTTTCCTCCTTTTTCTATTTAAAGCAGGGTGGCATGGGTTTTTTCGACAAAGACTTTGCGAACAAGTATTTGTCGACAATTGATTCTTTTGATTATTTCCTAGACAAGATGGCTGATGATCTAAAGTATAGAGAAAAAATTCTCTCCTGGGTGCACTTCGTTCCTCAAACGAAATTTATTTGTGATCCATCTGGCAATGTATTAGTAGATGAGGTCCTGAAAATAGAAAACATCGATGACGCCTTTGGGGATTTAAAGATTAAGCTCGGAAAGCAAAGCGCAAGCTTGATAAGACATAATGATAGCAAAAGAGATAGCTATAAGTTTTATTATAATAATAAAGGCGTGGATGTGGTGCAGTATATCTATACGCAGGATGTCAATAGGCTGGGATACGAGTTTTAGTGCTTTAATATCAAGATATGTTCCAGGAAATTATAGCTTGTTTAGAAGCGCAGCGCGCTTGAATTTCAATTCATTTTTCACAAATGAAGAGCAGAAAAAATAGATTTGTGTTTTCTAAGTTAGCCCGTCATATAATTTATTTGTATTTTTAAAGCTAAGCTTATAGAGGATAATATGAAGTATCTTCACATCATAGAGGCTACAGCGACTGGCACTTTATCAATGGCAAGTTTGCTTGCTAATGCGCAACAGTTGCAAGGGAACGATGTGAAGGTCGTTTACTCATTGAGGCCTGAGACACCAGAGGATATTGAGGAATTCTTTGTTTCTGATATTAAAAAAATAATGATAGACATGTCAAGTCCCAAGGGAAAGCTGCTTAGTATATTTTCGATAAAAAAAGTCCTCGATAGCTATTGCCCAGATGTTATCGTAATGCACTCTTCTTTCGCTGGCTTTATTGGTAGATTGGCGGTTTTTTTATCAAGAAAAAAATCAAATTGCTATTATATCCCCCATTGCATTTCATTTATGCGAAAAGATATTGGCAACTTGAAAAAAGGGATTTTTGTTGCACTTGAGAGAATAGCATCAATAAAAAAGTGTACTTATATAGCCTGCTCAAATAGCGAGCTTGAAGAAATAAAAAGCAAGATTCCGAATTGTGAGTGCCTTGTTGTCGAAAATGCTGTCTCTGATTCTTTCTCGGATATAAAGAATTCCACAAAAAAAGTGCCTGAAAAAAAATCAATAGTCTCGATAGGCCAAATCCGTACTCAAAAAAATCCTAAGCTTTTTGCGGAAATCTGCAAAAACTTAAAAGGAAGAAATATAGAATTTATATGGGTGGGGGATGGAGATGAAGATCTCAAATCTCACCTCATCGGAAATGGCGTGGTTGTTACGGGATGGGTAAGTCCCGAAGAGGTAAAAAAACATTTGGCTAATGCCAAAATATATCTCTCGACTTCAAGCTGGGAAGGGCTTCCTGTCTCTTTGATAGAAGCAAGTTATGCCGACGTGGTAATTGTTGCAACAAACTGTCCCGGCAATACAGATATAGTCACTGATGGACATACTGGATATTTGTATAAAGATGCTGGCGAGGCTGCCAAACGCATATTAGCACTGTTGGCTTCAGATGAGACTATGGAAAAAATTGCAAAACAGGCTAGGGAATGCGCATTGTCCAGATTCTCATATGAAGGATATGTGAGAAAAATGACTGAAATTATGGAGAGTAACTGATGTTGTCAATTTCAAATTCTGTGACTGTCGAAAATACGGCCCCTTTTGTGCTTTTTGGGGGAGTTAATGTCCTCGAGAATCTGGACAAGACACTCTTTGCATGTTCTGAGTACGCCAGGGTAGTGCAAAAGATGGGTATCCCATTTGTTTTTAAAGCTTCTTTTGATAAGGCTAATCGATCTTCGATCAACTCTTACCGTGGGGTGGGATTGGAAGAAGGACTGAGAATTTTTGAAGAGGTTAAGCGAGAGTTTTCAATCCCGGTGATTACTGATGTCCATGAGTCCGAGCAGGCAATGCCAGTGGCGGAAGTGGTTGATGTATTGCAACTGCCAGCATTTCTGGCTCGCCAAACAGATCTTGTTTTAGCAATGGCTAGAACAGGAAAGCCAATAAACATTAAAAAACCCCAATTTATTAGCCCTGGTCAAGTGAAAAATATAGTCGAAAAGTTTAGAGAAGCAGGTAATGATCAGTTGATATTATGCGAGCGGGGTAGTTGCTTCGGTTACGATAACTTGGTTGTCGATATGTTGGGTTTCCGACAAATGAAAGAAGTCAGTGGCAATTGTCCGGTCATTTTCGATGTCACTCATAGTCTGCAATGCAGAGATCCATTTGGCTCAGCGTCTGGGGGACGTCGTAGCCAAGCGTTGGAATTGGCGCGTGCGGGAATGGCTGTTGGTTTGGCTGGCCTATTCCTGGAAGCGCACCCCGACCCGAATCAAGCCAAGTGTGATGGGCCTAGCGCGTTGCCTCTCGACATGCTTGAGCCGTTTCTTGCTCAGATAAAGGCCATCGACGATTTGGTAAAAAATCTTCCAGAAATCGAAATCTCATAAATCTCATGGAGAAAATCATAGATTTACGACGTTCTATCAAACTTGTTCTTTTTGATGTGGATGGGGTGCTGACGGATGGCACTCTTTATATCGGTGGTAGTGGGGAAGAATATAAGCCTTTCAATGCCAAAGATGGAGTGGCAGTTTCTCTTCTCAGTCATTATGGAATAAAGGCAGGTGTGATTTCTGGAAAATCAAGTCCTGCGCTTCTTTACCGAGTAAATCAGCTAAAAATGGATGTCATCAGAACCGGCTGCTCAGAGAAATCAATCGCGCTACATGAAATTGCGCAAGGACTTGGGATTTCCGCAAGTGAAGTCTGTTTTGTCGGTGACGATATTATCGATTATCACGCCATGAATGAAGCTGGTGTCTCTTATGCTCCTAATGATGCCCATCCTTTGATACTTAAGTGTGCTGACCAAGTTACAAAGTGCGCAGGTGGTGCCGGTGTCGCAAGGGAAGTCGCGGAAGATATACTGTCTGCACATGGGTACTCGCTTCATGATATGTACTCCTTTATGTTGAAAAAGGACATGTTTCACGATGTCACCCAATGAGTTTGAAAACCGTCGGACAAAAGTGGTTATTCCCGCACGTTATGCCTCGAGTCGCTTTCCCGGAAAGCCACTAGTGGAGTTGGCGGGTGTACCAATGGTGGCTAGGGTTTATCGAAAGGTAGCGGAGGCGCTACCAGAAAGTGAGGTGCTCGTAGCTGCTGACGATGAGCGTGTTGCTGATTTTCTTGATGCCCAAAAAATACCTTGTGTCATGACATCTACTGGCCATGAGTCGGGCACGGACAGGATTGAGGAAGTTGCTACCAAACTGGCATGGGGGGACGAAGATTTAATCGTCAATGTGCAGGGTGATGAGCCGCTAGTCCCTTCCAATATGTTGCAAACTTTTGCTGGCTTTTGCAGTAACCGACCAAAATTGGAAATGGCGACGATCGCATGTCCAGTCGAATCTTCTGAACTGCTTCATGACTCTAACTTGGTAAAGGTCATTCAAAACAAGAAATTTCAGGCTATCTATTTTTCACGTCATTGTATCCCTTTTTTTCGAGATGAGCCTGTGGGAAATTGGCCTTGTGAAATATATCTCAGGCATATTGGTATTTATGCATACCGTCGAAGCATTTTGAGAAAAATAACGGAAAATTCTGCTTGTCAGCTGGAATTGGCTGAAAAACTCGAACAGTTGCGTGCCATCTGGCTAGGAGTTGCAATCGATATCATGCAATGGGGTGAATCTCCCCCACATGGTGTCGATACTCCAGAGGATGCAGAACGAGTGGGAAATTTATTGAAGCAAGGAGAAGCTTATGAATATTGATCATGTCGAGATGGGAAAGCAGGTTTTTATTAAAGAATCTAATGCTCTTATCGCTGTTTCAAAAAAGCTGGACAGCGTGTTTTCCAAAACCATAGATAAAATACTGGAATCTTCTGGCCGTGTTATCGTATGCGGTATGGGGAAGTCGGGTATCGTGGGAAAGAAGATTGCTGCAACACTAGCCAGCACCGGCACCCCCAGTTTCTTTATGCATCCTGGCGAAGCCTATCACGGCGACTTGGGTATGGTTACCAAGGAAGATATCTTTCTTGCCATATCCAACTCAGGTGAAACTGAAGAGGTTGTCAAGTTAATCCCCTTTCTTAAAGACAATGGTAATTATTTGATAAGCTTGACGGGAAATCCTGATTCTTCGCTCGCCAAAGCTTCACATAGTCATCTGGATGTCGGTGTTGATGAGGAGGCTTGCCCGTTGCAGTTGGCACCGACCTCATCAACGACGGCCACTTTGGCAATGGGCGATGCTTTGGCCGTGACCCTGATGAAGGCAAGAGACTTCAGGCCAGAAAATTTTGCTCGCTTTCATCCAGGCGGTTCACTCGGAAGGCGGTTACTTAGCCGAGTGGAAAATGAAATGACCTCCGAAAATTTACCTGTCGTTAAGGCAGATGCCGAAGTCCTTGATGTTATTAAAGCCATGTCAGTCGCGAGTCTTGGAATCGCGATTGTCCGGCATGATAGGGGCTGGGGTATCATCACGGATGGTGATGTGCGTAGGGCTATTGAAAAGCATGGTGAAGCTGTATTTGTAAAAAAAGCCCACGATTTTATGACACCTGATGCAGCAAGGATATCACCTGCCACGCGTGTTGAAGATGCATTAATCATAATGGAGTCCAAAAAGATCTCTGTTCTTCTTGTTATGGAAAAACAAGACTTGCTCGGCGTCTTCAAAAAATAAATGGCTGAAGGATTTTTCTCATGAGTCAGAATACCGTCTGGCATGCACACAAGGTGTGCCGAAAGCATCGCGAGAGAGTCAATAACCACAAGTCCTGCCTACTATGGTTCACCGGCCTTAGTGGCTCAGGTAAGTCAACTATCGCCGGACTGGTGGAAGAAAAGCTTCACATGATGGGGAAGCGCACTTATCTACTAGATGGCGATAATGTCCGTAAGGGCATGAATCGCGACCTAGGCTTTTCTGACGAAGATCGTATCGAGAATGTTCGACGTATCGGGGAGATGTCACGTCTATTCGTCGATGCTGGCATTATCACGTTGTCGGCCTTTATCTCGCCGTTTTGCTCGGAGCGGCAGAGCGTGCGTGGCCTAATGTCTGTGGGTGATTTTATCGAAGTGTTTGTCGATGCTCCGATCTCAACCTGTGAACGGCGGGATCCCAAGGGACTGTATCAGCGTGCACGTGATGGTCTGATCAAGAACTTCACCGGGATCGATTCACCCTATGAAGCACCCACCAATCCGGAGATTCATCTACTGAATGACGGCATTGACCCTAATGAGATGGCAGAACAGGTGATCGCTTATCTGAAAGAGCATGACTACATATAGTCATTCATGAAAAAAATTCACAACAAGTTCGACTTAGGATTGCAAGGGGGTTAACTATGGAAATGACAGTGACGCGAGGTAGGGTGCGCAGCCTCTCGCACAACCGTTGGTTGATTAGTTGTACTGCCCGGTTGGCCGATATCCTGCTGACATTATTGGCCGGTTATACCGCCTACGTTGGTTACTTTTCCCAATGGCAAATGGAGGAACAGTACCTGTGGGGCATCATCGTCGGGGCATTGCTGGTAGCAGCAGTTTTACCCAATCTGGGGGTATACCGTACTTGGCGGGGCCGCTTATTGAGCCCCTTGTTGTTCAAGCTGATGATCGGTTACGTCATCGTGGGTGTCATCTGTACCAGTCTGTTGTATTTGACCGGACTGAGTGAGAATTTCTCACGGATATGGATGGCGGCCTTGTTTTTGGTAGCCTTTGTTGGCTCGGTATCTGCCAGGGCCATCGCCTATCCGATTATCAATCGCTTTCGTCTACAGGGACGCAACCGTCGGCAAGTGGTCCTGATCGGGGACGCCCACTCTTGCGCAACGGCAGCGCAGCACCTGCAGGCGGAGCCCACCGCGGGCTTCGATATCAACCGGATCTATCTGATAGGGCAGGATACCATGAGCGAACTGGCTGATCTGGAGCTGCGCTGGAAGTCCTATGACGCCAATATGGTGCAAGATATCGATACCGATGAGGTATGGATTTGCCTGCCTATCTCACGTGGCAACCGGGTCAAGGAAGTGATTGCGGATCTGGGGCTGACAGCAGCCAATGTTCGCTTCATGCCGGATATGCGCGACTTTCGATTGATCAATCACGATATCTCCAACGTGGCTAACCTTTATCTGCTGGATATGAGCTGTACGCCAATCTCGGGGGCGGCACGCTTCTTGAAGAGCGCCGAGGATCGCATTATCTCGGCGCTGATTCTGCTGATGATCTCGCCGGTCATGCTGGCACTTGCTGCAGGGGTAAAGCTTTCATCGCCGGGGCCGGTGTTCTATCGCCAGGAGCGGGTAAGCTGGAACGGCAAGTCGTTCGATATGTTGAAGTTCCGTTCCATGCCAGTGGACTCTGAAAAGGACGGTGTGCAGTGGGGTGGATCGAAAAAGAAGACCACTACCAGGTTTGGTGCCTTTATCCGCAAGACCAGTCTGGATGAGCTGCCGCAATTCATCAATGTGCTGAAAGGGGACATGTCGATCGTCGGTCCTCGTCCTGAGCGCACGGTATTCGTGGACCGCTTCAAGCGTGAGATTCCCGGTTATATGCAGAAGCATTTGATGAAGGCCGGGATCACCGGCTGGGCACAGATCAATGGTTGGCGAGGCGATACCGATCTGGAAAAGCGTATCGAATGTGACCTGTGGTATATCGAGAATTGGTCGCTGATGTTGGATTTGAAGATCATCTTTTTGACTATCTTCAAAGGGTTTATCAGCAAGAATGCGTATTGATCCGTCGCTGGCGCGATGGCCGCTGGTGATTCTCAGCATCGCGCTGCTGGCCTTCCTGATCGGTGGGCTGATGCCTAGCCCCGTGCGTGCTGCTATCGAGCAGCGCATGAATCTGCCGTTCTCCGTGCCTCCCGTGGCGCATGTGGCGCTGTGCGCGGTCATGACTGCCAGCCTGCGCTGGTGGCGGCCGGCTTGGCATGCCGGTGCCGTGTTGGCGGTCGTGCTGTTGATCGGCGGGGTTGCCGAGATTGGACAGCACTGGATTCCTCACCGCACTCCAAATTGGGGAGACATGGGCCTGAACTTGGCCGGGGGGCTACTAGGGCTGCTGGTGATGTCGTCTGGCCGTCGTTATTCCGAACGTTGACTCGCCATTCCAACCATAACTCGTCGCGCCAGTCATCAAACGGGGCCGGTCCTCGCTTTCTTGCCGCCATGCGTTTTACGGGCGGGGTGGCGTCTAAAACATAGGAGTCAGTGGATATGTCGATCCTGGTTACTGGCGGAGCGGGCTATATCGGCTCGCATACCGTACTTGAGTTGCTGGAAGCGGGCCATGACGTCGTCGTGGTGGACAATCTCAGCAATGGCTCACAGGAAGCCTTGCATCGGATTGAAGCCATCACCGGCAAGTCGGCGCGCTTCATCGAAGGGGACGTGCGTGATCGCACGCTACTGGATGAGATATTTGCCACCTATCCGGTAGAGGCGGTGATCCACTTTGCCGGGTTGAAGGCCGTAGGCGAGAGTGTGAATCGGCCACTGGCCTACTACGACAATAATGTGCACGGCAGCCTGGTACTGTGCCAGGCCATGGCGGCGGCAGGAGTGTTCAAGTTCGTATTCAGCTCCTCGGCGACCGTTTATGGACCCGATGCTCCGGTGCCTTATGTCGAGAGCATGCCGAGGGGACGGACTTCCAACCCCTATGGCACTTCGAAGGCCATGATCGAGCAGGTGCTTACCGACCTGTGCCGGGCCGATGATCGCTGGTCGGTGGCGCTGTTGCGCTATTTCAATCCCATCGGCGCGCATCCTTCCGGCTTGATCGGTGAGGACCCGCAAGGCATCCCCAACAATCTGATGCCATTCATCGCGCAGGTGGCAGTCGGCCGTCTGCCCGAGCTGTCTGTTTTCGGCAATGACTATCCCACCGAGGATGGCACCTGCGTGCGTGATTACCTGCATGTCGTGGACTTGGCCATCGGTCATGTGCAGTCCTTGGCCAGCCTGGCGGCACCTGGGGTGCATACCTACAACCTGGGAACCGGTCAGGGATATTCTGTGCTGGAGATGGTCGAAACCTTCGAACAGGTCACCGGTCAAAAGGTGCCGTATCGGTTCGCCCCTCGCCGTGATGGCGACCTGGCAGCGTTCTGGGCCGATGCCAGCAAAGCGGAACGAGAGCTGGGTTGGCGTGCGGAGAGAGGGCTCCGCGAGATGCTGCGTGATACTTGGCACTGGCAGAAAAAGAACCCCAACGGCTATCGCGAATAAAGCGGGCTAGGTAGCCACCAGTGAGGGAAGGGGAACGTTTTTATGCCATTAAGGAGATTATGACATGGAGTCATCCACAGTAGCTTCCACCGAGAAATCAGATCCCCGGGAGCAGGCGACCGAACGGCTATCGCAAATGCTCGAGCATAGCGCCGACGAGGTCATGTCGTGTTCCTTGCATCAGTTGATGCAGGATGATCAGGGGCGTTTCAGCCAACTGAGCCGACGTGTGGGGCCATTTCTCGTTGATTTCAGCAAGCAGCGTGTCACCAGGCAGACCATGGATCTTCTCATCTGGCTGGCCAGCAATAGCGGCTTGTCGGCGAAGCGCAAGGCATTGCTAGAGGGCGAGATCGTCAACGCGTCGGAGAGACGTCCGGCTTTACACCCCTTGCTGCGTTGGCCCCACGATAAACGACCACCTGCAGGTTGTGAGTCGGTAGTGAAGGCGGTTCATACTGAATTGCAGCGCATGGAGGAGCTGGTTGAGCGTATCCGCGGAGGTGGCTGGCGTGGCGCGACCGGTGAGACGATCACCGATGTGGTCAATATCGGGGTTGGCGGGTCTGACCTCGGTCCACGTATGGCGTGCCAAGCTCTGAGCGAGTTTGCCCCGCATTCCGAGCGAAAGATGGCAGTGCATTTCGTCTCGACGATGGACGGTGCTCAACTGGCGCCTTTGTTGCGCCGCCTGGATCCGAAAAGAACGCTGTTCATCCTGTCGTCCAAGTCCTTCACCACCGTCGATACCCAGTTCAACATGCGCACCGCGTTGTCGTGGCTGATGCGTGAATTGGGACAATCCGAGTCTTCCATCAAGCGTCATCACATCCTGGGGGTCTCCTCGCGGGAAGACCGCATGACCCAATGGGGGCTGCCGGCCGAGAATCAACTGCATTTCGCGGAAGGTGTGGGAGGACGATTCTCACTGTGGTCCCCGATAGGGATCAGTGTCGGTTTGGCGCTGGGAATGCCGACTTTCCATGAGCTGCTGGCGGGAGCGCATTGGATGGATCGGCATTTTGCCGAGGCGCCAATGATCAAGAATTTGCCAGTGCTGTTGGCCATGCTGGGCGTGTGGAATAGCGACTTCCTGCACATCCCCAGCCATGCCGTGCTGCCCTATGACGGTCGTTTGGCACTGTTGCCAAGCTATCTGCAGCAGTTGGAGATGGAATCCAATGGCAAGTCCACCACGGCCGAAGGAACGCCGATCGATGGTACGACGTGTCCCATTCTCTGGGGTGAGGTTGGCCCGAATGCTCAACACGCCTTTTTCCAGTTGCTGCATCAGGGCACGCATGATGTGAGCTGCGAGTTCATTGCCCCTGTGCAGCGTTACACCGAAGCTCACCATGATCGGGAGGCGTCGGAACTGCAGGCTCAGCATCGTCTTACGCTGGCCAACTGCCTGGCTCAATCCCAATTGTTGGCATTGGGAGATGACGCGCTCGATACCTCACTTGGCGATGACGCCATCGTTGGCTACCGCGGCAATCAGCCGAGTTCCACCCTGCTATTGGATACCTTGACGCCTTGGTCTTTGGGGGCGCTGCTCGCGCTCTATGAGCACAAGGTCTTCGTCCAGTCGGTGGTATGGAAGATCAACCCCTTCGATCAACCGGGTGTGGAATTGGGCAAACGCCTTGCAACCGGCTTGCACGACATTCTCGAAGAGCTGGCGCCGATGAACGACGAGCTGGATGCCTCGACACGCGAACTCCTGGCACATATTCATATGGCGGTTCCGCGAGGCGATGGATCGACACTCTCTTCCCGTTACCAGGAGTATTCCCAATGCAAAGCGTGATGATGCATGACGAACAAGACTCGCAAGAGATTCCCACCTCGATTTTCCGTGCATACGACATTCGCGGCATTGTAGGAGATACCCTGCGCCCCGGCTGGGTGGCATTGATCGGTCGCGCCATTGGTGCCGAGGCAAGGGCGCGTGGCGAATCGACGGTGGTCGTGGCCCGCGATGGTCGCTTGTCGAGTGAAGAGATGAGCCAGGCACTGATCTATGGCTTGAAGACGGCCGGGTGCAATGTCGTGGACATCGGCATGGTGCCGACTCCCACGCTGTATTTTGCCGCGCAGCAGATCGAGGGTACCAGTTCCGGGGTGATGGTGACGGGGAGCCATAACCCGTCCGATTACAACGGCTTCAAGATCGTGCTCAAGGGCGAGTCTCTTTCGGGCAACGCCATTACGGCACTCTACGAACGGATCGTGGATGGCGACTTCACCTCGGCGACAGGCAAGGAGAACTCTTGTGAGGTCGATATCAGTGACGTCTACTTGAACCGTATTCTCGATGATGTGAAGCCGGCGAGGCCGTTGCGCATCGTGGTGGATTGCGGAAATGGCGTCACTGGCAAACTGGGGCCATTGCTGTTCGAACGTATGGGCTGTGATGTGGCGCCACTGTTCGCCGAGATAGATGGGCATTTCCCGAACCACCATCCTGACCCGGGCAAGCCGGAGAATCTGCGCGAATTGATCCGTTGTGTAAAGGAGAGCGGTGCGGATCTCGGCCTGGCATTCGACGGCGATGGAGATCGCGTGGGCGTCGTGACGCCGAGCGGAGAGTTGATCTGTCCGGATCGATTGATGATGGCCTTTGCCGAGGACCTGCTATCGCGCAACCCCGGGGCTCGCGTGATCTTTGACGTGAAGTGTACGGGAAACCTGGCCCGAGTGATCGAAAGGGCCGGTGGCGTGCCGGAGATGTACCGCACCGGCCACTCGCTGATCAAGGCACGCATGAAGGAAACCGGTGCCCTGTTGGCCGGGGAGATGAGCGGTCATATCTTCTTCACCGAGAGGTGGCTGGGCTTCGATGACGGCTTGTATGCCGCAGCGCGATTGGTCGAGATCCTGGCCTCCCAGGAGCTCGATGCCGACGAGTTCTTCGCCCGCTACCCACAGGACGTCAGCACCCCCGAAGTCAATGTCTCGGTCAGCGACGAGACCAAGTTCGATATCGTATCGCACGTCGCGCAACATGGGTTCTTTGGTGATGGTGTGAAAAGTACCTTGGACGGGGTGAGAGTGGACTTCGACGATGGCTGGGGGTTATGCCGTGCTTCGAATACCTCTCCGGTACTGGTGCTGCGTTTCGAAGGCAAGGATGAAGCGGCCATGTCACGCATTCGCGAGTGCTTCGTTGCCAATTTGACCGAGGCGTTGGGTAAGCCGCCGGTTCTGTCGGCCCATTGAGGAAGCGCTGAATAATTGTCTGCGTTGCTGGAAAGCGTTTTCAAAGGAGTAATGAATGATGAAGCCTCTTCGTAAGGTGATTATTCCGGTTGCCGGTTTCGGCACTCGGCTGTTGCCGATCAGCAAGTCCATTCCCAAGGAGATGGTGCCGGTGGTCGATCGACCGGTGATACAGCATGTGGTCGAGGAGGCCCTGGCGGCTGGTTTGAACGAGGTGGTTCTGGTCACCCGCAGTGGAAAGTCTGCCATCGAGGATCACTTCGATATCCATTTCGAACTCGAGGCGAGCCTCGAAGCCAAGGGCAAGGAGAGCCTGCTGGCGGCCTTGCGCGCCATTGCTCCCCCGCAATTGAAGCTGACCGTCATTCGCCAGCCACGGGCGCTTGGGTTGGGGCATGCGGTGCATTGCGCGGCGCATTTGCTCAATGAGGATGAGCCCTTTGCGGTCATTCTGCCCGACGTGCTGGTGAAGCCGAAGGTGGGTGAGATCGAGCAGGTTGTCGATTTGCATGCCATGGTACGCAACTGGGAGGCGACGGAGCGTGCGCAAATCATGGTCGAGGCCGTGCCGCGGGAAGAGGTGGAGCGCTATGGCATCGTCGATTGCGGCGGCGACGAACCTCATGCCGGTGAGTCCATGCCGATGATCGGCGTGGTGGAAAAGCCGAAACCGGAAGCGGCACCGTCACGCTTGTCAGTGATTGGCCGCTATATCCTTCCGTATCGCACCATGGCCTTGCTGGAGGATATGCCGCCAGGAGCGGGTGGCGAGATCCAACTGACCGACGCGATTGAGCAGTTGATTCAGGAGGAGCGGGGCGTCGACGCCTTCCGGATGCGCGGTCGTTCCTTTGACTGCGGGCATATCGGCGGCTGGCTCCAAGCCAATTACGTGTTGGCGCGTGAAGCCGGTTATGAGGAATATCTCCGCGCCTGACACGAGCTGAACGGACTCTTGTTTTCTTCTCTTGAGTGGCCCTTCATGCGCATTCTCGACAGCCCTTCCGGCATCACCGGAGGGGCTGTCTGTTTTTTGCGACTTGATAACAAATTGATTTTGCTGATCTTATTGTGCATTTGTCGCGCTTGTTGTCGTCGTGCGACAGTTTTCCCCTCTCCACGCGTGGACGTGGACCGGAATGGAAACGCTGTTCGATTATTGTCCATTGTTTCCAATGGGTTTTTTCCCTTTTGGCATGCTGCTCGCTATAGCCTGAATGTGGCGGTGGCGCGATCGCCATGCTGGATGAAGGAACGAGGCAGGCCAATGTGCAGGATCGCACATACAAAGGGATGGCGGGATGCTCAAGGAAGGGCATCCGCAGGCCGGGGAGGACAGGCTGCCGAACCGGTCAGGACATGGGATGACAGGACGCCTCGTTTCCTCAAGGACGTTGCCGGCCCAAGGATGGGCACTGGCAGACTGGGCAGGAAGCCCGATGGAAAAGTCGATTTGGAATGCATTGCCTACCGCTTGTCGTGGGCAGCTAGGGAGGACCTATGAAGCTACGGACACTTGCTATCGGCACAGCCATCTTGGGGCTGACCTCCGGTGGTATGGTGGCTTACTACCACGAGCGAGATGACCAATTCGGTGATCAGGTCGGCATGCTTGCCCAAGCCTCGAGTGAGATGTCGGCCGATGTTGCCGGTGGAGTTTCAGCCGCCGGGGGAGCAGCCGATGCGGAAGTCGGCATTTCCACCGCCGGCGAAGCCGGAGCCACCACTCACGACCATGAGGGTGATACGTCACACGAGGCATCGATCGAGGGAGAGGCGGAAGCCGATGTCGACAGCGATGCCGAGCTTGCGGTCGATGATGCCACCGATACTGCGGAGGGCTCGGTTGGTACTGCCACCGACACCGCCGAGAGTGCCGTCGATACCGCCACCGACACCGCTGAAGGTGTCACGGGCGGAGGTGTTGAAGCAGGTGCCGAAGCACAGGCTAGCGGGGACGCCGAGGGCTCCCTGTCACAATGACCGACAGAGGGTGCCATGCCGTTGCAACCGTGGGATGACATGCATTTCCTTCATGTTTGATAGCGCCGTCCGCGACATTCCCAATGCACAATGCCCGGGCAAGCCCGGGCATTGTCGTCTCACTGCCAGTGCTCTGCCTTCAGTTCACCGCGGCAATCGCCTTGGTCACGTAGGGCAGGTTCTCTGTGGCGAGTCCCGCCACGTTGGCCCGCCCGGAGCGCACCATATAGATCCCGAATTCGTCGCGCAGGCGGTCGACCTGCTCGGGCATCAGGCCGGTGTAGGAGAACATGCCACGTTGCTCACCCACGCAGGCGTATTTCTGCTCCAGGCCGTAGGGCTTGAGGGCATCGACGAAGTCGCGACGCAGACCGTTGATACGGTCGCGCATCTCGGTCAGCTCCTCGCGCCAGAGCGCGGCCAGTTCCGCGGACTCGAGAATTTCGGTCACGATGGCGGCGCCATGAGCGGGGGGATTGGAGTAGTTCTCGCGGGCGACGATGGCCATCTGCGAACGGATGTTCTCCATCTCCTCGCGGTTCTTGGCCACCATGATCATGCACCCGGTACGCTCGCGGTAGACACCGAAGTTCTTCGAGCAGGAACTGGTGATCAGAACCTCATCGAGGTTCTCGGCCATCAGGCGTACGCCGAAGGCGTCCTCGTCGAGACCATCGCCGAAGCCCTGGTAGGCAAAATCGATCAGCGGCAGCAACCCACGTTCCTGGACCACGGCCAGCACTTCGTGCCACTGGTCGTGGGACAGGTCGAAGCCGGATGGGTTATGGCAGCAGGCGTGCAGCACTACCACGTCACCCGCAGGGATCTGCTTGATCGCCGCGAGCATGCCAGCGAAATCCAGGCGGTTCTCGGCGTCCACGTAAGGGTATTTGCCGAGCTTGAGACCGGCGGCTTCGAAGATCCCCCGATGATTCGGCCAGGTGGGGTCGCTGACCCAGATACCCTTGCCGGGCAGCTGGGTATGGATGAAATCCGCCGCCAGGCGCAGCGCCCCGGTACCGCCGGGCGATTGGGTAGCGCTGGCGCGGTCTGCGGCCAGGACCGGTGAGTCCTCGCCCAATACCAGGGGCAGGATCACCTTGCCGTAACGCGGATCGCCATGCGAGCCGATATAGCTCTTGGTGGTCTCGTTTTTCAGCAGCAGCGCCTCGGCCTCCTTGACGGCCCGCATGATAGGCGTGGTGCCCTTCGCGTCACGGTAGACGCCCACCCCCAAATCGACCTTGTTGGGGTTGGTGTCCTTGTTGAAGGCCTCGATCAGCCCGAGGATGGCATCCCCGGGCACGCGCTGAATCTGCTCGAACATTTTACTGTGCTACCTCGTCGGTTCTAGCGGCCAGAATGAAATCGTTCTTGTGCAGGCCCTTCAACTCGTGGGACCACCAGGTCACGGTGACCTTGCCCCATTCGGTCAGAAGCGCGGGATGATGACCGGCTTCCTCGGCGATCTCGCCGACCTTGTTGGTGAACGCCAGGGCCTGCTTGAAGTTGCGGAACTTGAATACCCGCTCCAACTGCATGATGCCATCGCGCTCGACGATCTGCCACTCGGGAATCTCGCGTTGGTACGTTTCGATGTCGGCTTCCGTGACGCGGGGGGCATCCCAGCTGCAGGCTTCGCATTGCTGTTGGGAAAGGTCGCTCATAAGCTCTCGACTCCTTGTCGATCGTGTCGTGGTTGTGGTGGAAGAAGATGGTTCAGGCGTTGGCCGCCTGCGGCGCGCTCGGCTTCGGCGGGAACTTGGGCGGATACAGCCCGAGCTCCATGGCCTGGTGCACCATGGCCATGATGTCTTGTCCTGAAAGGTCGTGCAGGGTGTGCAGGCCTTCAATCACATAGTAGAGCGGCTGCAGGATGTCGATGCGATAGGGGGTGCGCAGCGCATCGATCGGGTCGAAGGGATAGTGCTCGGGGACGTCCGACAGGGCGTGGAAAGTTTCCTTGGGCGAGGAAATGATTCCACCGCCGTAGATGCGTCGGCCCTGAGGCGTATCCACCAGGCCGAACTCCACGGTCATCCAGTATAGTCGGGCCAGGTAAACCCGCTCCTGCTTGCTGGCCGACAACCCCAGCTTGCCGTAGGTAGCGGTGAATTCGGCGAAATCCGGGTTGGTGAGCATCGGACAGTGGCCGAAGAGCTCATGGAAGATGTCCGGCTCCTGGAGGTAGTCGATTTCTTCCGGCGAGCGAATGAAGGTCGCCACCGGGAAACGCCGGCTGGCCAACAGTTCGAAGAAGGTATCGAAGGGAATCAACGCCGGCACCTGGGCGGTCCGCCAGCCGGTGCTTTCCAGCAGGACGCGATCCACGTCGCCGAGCTGGGGGATGCGATCCTGGGGCAGGGCCAGGCGCTCGAGACCGTCGATGTATTCCTGACACACGCGTCCTTCGATGATCGCCGTCTGGCGCTCCATCAGGGTCTGCCAGGTGGCATGCTCCTGGTCGCTGTAGGCGATATAACCGTTGGCATCCGGCATGCGTGCCTGATACTGGGTCTGCTTGGCCATCATGGACCTCCCTGAATGTTGTGGTTATCGAATGGAAGATATCCTCAGCATAGGGCCTTCTCTCCGCCGGAGGTTGGCCTCGACAAGGGGGATCAACGTACAGAGGGCAATCCAGGCGTAAGGATTTCTTTACGAATGGTGTGGCATCGAAGCACTTCGGGCCGATCGATGCCAGGATTCGCCATTGAGCGGTGGGAGGGTGTCACGCTATCTTGACAGTTGAGTCACGCTCTTTTGACGGAAAAATTCTCCATGCGCCTCAAGTTTCACTGTCAGAACCGTATCGGTATTCTGCGCGATATCGTCTCTCACTTCGCCGACTACGGCGTGAATGTCGCCCGTGGTGAAGTCGGTGGCGATCACGGCAACACCATCTACCTGCATCTGCCGCACCTGCTCAATGCCCAACTGGCGACCCTCCGCCCGACCCTGGAGACCATCCCCGGCGTGTTCAGCGTCAAGCGTGTCAGCCTGATGCCCAGCGAGCGCCGGCACCTGGAGCTCGATGCATTGCTGTCGTCGCTTTCCGAGCCCGTGATGTCGATCGACATGGAGGGCCATATCGTTGCCGCCAACCGCGCGGCGGGGCAGATGCTTGGCGTGCGTGTCGATGAGGTCCCGGGGCTGTCGCTGGATCGCTACCTGCCCGATCTCGACCTGCCCGAACTCGTCCGTCGCAACAATGCCCGGGTCAACGGCCTGCGCTTGAAACTCAAGGGTGCCACCTACCTGGCGGATATCTCGCCATTGCACAGCGAGAATGACGACGATGTGGCCTCGCTGGCCGGGGCCGTGGTCACCCTGCATCGTGCCGATCGCATCGGTGAGCGTATCTACCATGTACAACGCCAGGAACTGCGTGGCTTCGAAGCCATCTTCCAGTCGAGCCCCCGGCTCGCCGAGCTGATTCGTGAGGCCCGGCGCATGGCGCCCCTTGACGCTCCGCTGCTGATCGAAGGCGAAACCGGCACCGGCAAGGAGCTGCTGGCGCGGGCCTGTCATCTGGCCAGCCCGCGTGGGCAGGCGCCGTTCATGGCGCTCAACTGCGCCGGGCTGCCCGAATCCATGGCCGAAACCGAACTGTTCGGCTATGCCCCCGGGGCCTTCGAAGGGGCCCGCCCCGAAGGCAAGCTGGGACTGCTGGAACTCACCGCCGGGGGCACCATCTTTCTCGACGAGGTCGGTGAGATGAGTCCCCGGCTACAGGTCAAGCTGCTGCGTTTCCTGCAGGACGGCGGCTTTCGCCGCGTGGGTAGTGACGAGGAAACCTACCTGGACGTGCGGGTGATCTGTGCCACCCAGCAGGACCTGCCGGCGTTGTGTACGGCCGGCCATTTCCGCCAGGATCTCTATCACCGCCTGAATGTGCTCTCGGTCCAGGTGCCGCCGCTGCGCGATTGCCTGGATGGCATCGAGGAGCTGGCCAATCATTTCATCGACCGCGCGTCGCGTCAGATCGGTTGTCCCTTGCCCAGGCTCTCGCCTGCTGCACTGGCGAGGCTCTCGGCCTATCACTGGCCGGGCAACGTGCGCCAACTCGAGAACGTATTGTTCCAGGCAGTGTCGCTGTGCGAGGGTGGCTCGATCGAGCCGTCGCACCTGCGCCTGCCGGATGTAGGCCAGGCACCTGGACTCGCCGGTATCGATATGGATGCCAGCCTGGCCGATATCATGGGCGAAGTGGAAAGGCGTGTACTGGCGGCGCTCTATCCTCGCTATCCTTCCAGCCGCCTGTTGGGCCGGCGCCTGGGCGTGTCGCATACCACCATCGCCAACAAGCTGAAACGTCACGGGATCGGTGACGAGGGAGGCTGATATGCTCGCCGGTCGACGACAGTTGCCGCTGTGGCTCAAGCTCGCTTTCAGTCTGTGGATCCTGTTCTGGGCGCCGACTTACGTGGTGTTGATCGGTGCTCAGAACTTCTTCTGGCTGTGCGATCTGGCCAACTTCCTGCTCCTGGTAGGGTTGTGGACCGAGAGTCGGCGCCTGTTGTCGATGCAGTTGCTCTCGGTGCTGCTGGTAGGCGTCCTGTGGGCGGTGGACGTCGGTACCGCGCTGGTGACCGGCGTGCATCCCATCGGTGGCACCGAGTACATGTTCGACCCCGGCCATCCGCCCGTGACGCGGGCGTTGTCGCTTTTCCACCTGATTCTGCCGATCGTCGCCGTGTTCGCGGTCTCGCGGCTGGGCTATGACCGTCCGGCCATTTTCTGGCAGACCGCGTTGACCTGGCTGGTGATTCCCCTGAGCTATGTCTTCACCGACCCAGAACGCAATATCAACTGGGTACAGGGACCCTTCGGTCAACCCCAGGACAGCCTGGATCCACTGGTCTACCTGGTCGGCCTGATGCTGTTGTGGCCGCTGGTGATCTATTTGCCGGTCCATCTGCTGCTGATCGGCCTGCAGCATTGGCGCGTCCGCCATCGCCAGTGAGCCTGCCGCAATCGTCCCCGGCGCGCGAGAGGCGGTCCCAGACCTTCTGCTATCGTCTGAGTTTGTGACAGTGCCGGCCCTACATGGCCTAGTATGTGAAAGGTGCAAAGCCACCCGGCAGGGGTAACGACACCATGCGATACCCGGCAGGTAAATCCAGCGAGGGCCGCCACCTTGGGCCTCGCGCCGGCTATGCCAACTGCGGCGTTGGCGCCGTGATCAACGTGCACGGCGAAGCGACACATGGCCTGATCGAGGACGGCTTGCGCATGCTGCGCAACCTCGATCACCGCGGGGCGCGTGGCGCCGAGGAAAACACCGGGGACGGTGCCGGAATGCTGCTACAGGTGCCGCACCGCTTTTTCGCCGCCGCCATCCCCGGCCTACCCAGTGCCGGCAGCTATGGCGTTGGTCAGCTCTTTCTTCCCCAGGACAAGGCGCAACGCTCCGCCATCAAGCGGCTGATGACGTCGGTCATCGATGCCCTGGGATACCGCCTACTCGCCTGGCGTCGTGTGCCCACCGATAACCGCGGCCTGGGGCGAACCGCGCTGGACTCCGAACCCGTGGTCGAACAGTGCTTCGTGGCCCCCAGGCAGGCCATGTCGCCAGTGGCATTCGATGTCGGCCTCTACGTCCTGCGCTGCGAAATCCAGAATCGCGTGCGCGAGCGGGCACTGGGCGGCGAGGGGGCCAGCCTGTTCTACATCTGCAGCCTGGACCGGCGACGCATCGTCTACAAGGGGTTGCTGACCTGTGCCCAACTGGCCAGCTACTACCCGGACCTGAGCGATTCGAGGGTGGAAAGCGCGCTGGTGCTGGTGCACTCGCGTTTCTCTACCAACACCCTGGGGGCCTGGGAGTTGGCACATCCCTATCGCAGCCTGGTCCACAATGGCGAGTTCAATACGCTACTCGGCAATGTCAATTGGATGCGAGCACGGGAACCCCTGCTGGCAAGCGAACGCTTCGGTGCCGATATCGAGCGGATTCGTCCAGTTCTTGCCGAAGACGACCAGAGCGATTCCGCCGATTTCGACCACGTCCTGGAACTGCTGCTGGTCGGTGGCCGCTCGCTGCCCCATGCATTGCGCATGCTGATTCCCGAGGCCTGGGAAAAGGACGCAGCGATGGCCCCGGAACGCCGCGCCTTCTATGACTATCATTCCACCCTCATGGAGCCGTGGGACGGGCCGGCGCTGGTAGTGGCCTCGGATGGCGACGCGGTCGGCGCGGTCATCGACCGTAACGGCCTGCGCCCCTGTCGCTACTGCCTGACCCGCGACGACAAGCTGATCATGGCCAGCGAGAGCGGCACGCTGGACACCGACTTCGGTGAGATCGTGATGCAGGGACGACTGCGCCCGGGCCAGCTCTTTTTCGCCGATACCCGCGAAGGGCGCATCGTGCCCGAGGCGGAGGTTTTCCAGCGCCTGACCGGTGCCGCTCCCTATGCCGACTGGCTGGCTCAGCACCGGCTCAAGCTCGCCGACCTGGTCGATGAAACTGCCGAGCCCGTCATCAGCGCACTCGATCCGGCCACGCTCGACGCCCATCAATGTGCCTTCGGCTACACGCTCGAGGGCCTGCGTGTGCTGCTGGCGCCGATGGCCGAGTCTGGCAAGGATCCACTGGGCGCGATGGGCAACGACACCCCGCTGGCGGCCCTGTCGGCGCAGCGCAAGCCGTTATTCGCCTACTTCCACCAGCTCTTCGCTCAGGTCACCAACCCGCCGCTGGATTACCTGCGCGAGGCGCTGGTCACTTCGCTGAGCGGCCACCTTGGCCATCAGCGCAATCTATTGGGCCAGACGCCCGAGCACTGTCGCCAGTTGCTGATCGACAGTCCTATCCTCGACGATCGGGAGTTCGCCGCCCTGGCCGGACTCGATCTTGATGGGCTGCACGTGCACGAGATCGATACCACCTATTCCCCCGGCCAGGGGATGGCCTCGGTCATCGAGCGGCTCCGTCGCGACGCCGAAGCCGCTGTCGATGCCGGCGCCACCCTCGTGATCCTCGACGACCATCGGGTAGGGCCGCAGCGGGTGGCCGTGCCCGCGCTGCTGGTGGTTGGTGCCGTCCACCATGGCCTGATCCGGGCCGGCAAGCGCAGCCGAGTGTCGCTGGTGTTGCGCAGTGGCGAGCCCTATGCGGTGCATCACTACTGCACTCTGGTGGGGTATGGCGCCGATGCCATTTATCCGTGGCTGGCCTACCGCAGCCTCGAACATCTGCAGGTCGAGGGCACGCTCACCGGCGTCGAGAGCAGCGCCGCGGCGCGCCATGCCTATCGACTTGCCATCGAGGACGGCTTGCTCAAGGTCATGGCCAAGATGGGCATTTCCACCCTGGAGAGCTACAAGGGCGCGCAGATCTTCGAGTGCATCGGTCTGGACCAAGCGCTGGTCGATGAGTGTTTTGCCGGCACCCCGGGGCACATCCCGGGCGTCGGACTGGACACCATCGAAGACGAGACCGAGCAGGCCCATGCCGTCGCCTACAGCGACCGTATCGCCGGTAACCTGCAACTGTTGCAGGGTGGCGACTTCTACTGGCGGCGCGATGGCGAATGGCACCAGTGGAATCCCCGCACCATCGGCTATCTGCAGCAGGCGGCCCGTCACAACGACGTCGTGAGCTACCGGCGCTTCGCCGAGGCCGTCAACGACCAGAGCCGCTGTCTGCAGACGTTGCGTGGCCTGCTCGACTTCGACATCGAGCCACAACGCTCGATTCCGCTCGAGCGAGTCGAGCCGACCGAGTCGATTCTCAAGCGTTTCGGCACCGGTTCGATGTCGTTCGGCGCCCTGTCGCGCGAGGCCCACGAAGTCATGGCGATCGCCATGAACCGCATCGGCGGCAAGGCCGGTAGTGGGGAGGGCGGGGAACAGGTCGAGCGCTTCGGCACCGAGGCCGAGAACTCGATGAAGCAGTGCGCCTCGGGGCGCTTCGGGGTCACCGCACACTACCTGGCGAGTGCTCGTCAGATCGAGATCAAGATGGCCCAGGGCGCCAAGCCGGGCGAGGGCGGCGAACTGCCCGGCGGCAAGGTCGATGCGGCGATCGCCGAAGTGCGTTTCACGGTGCCGGGGGTCGGGCTGATCTCGCCGCCGCCGCACCACGACATCTATTCGATCGAGGACCTGGCCCAGTTGATCCACGATCTCAAGTGCGCCAACCCGGAGGCGGAGGTCCACGTCAAGCTGGTCTCCAAGGCCAATGTCGGCACCATCGCCGCCGGCGTCGCCAAGGCGCGCGCCGATGCGGTGCTGATCTCCGGCGATGCCGGTGGCACCGGGGCGGCCAAGAAGACCTCGATCAAGCATACGGGGACACCGTGGGAATTGGGGTTGGCCGAGACCCATCGGGTGCTGATGGCCAACAACCTGCGCTCGCGCATCACCGTGCGTACCGACGGTGGCATGAAGACCGGGCGCGACGTGGCGATGGCCGCGCTGTTGGGGGCCGAGGAGTTCGGTTTCGGCACCGCGCCGATGGTCGTCGTCGGTTGCCTGCTGCTGCGCAAGTGCCACTGCAATACCTGTTCGGTCGGCGTGGCGACCCAGGATCCCCGATTGCGCGAGCGCTTCGATGGCGAGGCCGAGCACATCATCAATTATCTGCGCTTCGTCGCCGAGGAACTGCGCGAGATCATGGCCGCGCTTGGCTTCGTGTCGATCCGCGAGATGGTGGGGCGTGTCGATCGCCTGCGCCCACGAGAGGTGGCGCACCCCAGGGGCATCATGCTGGACGCCGGCGCGCTGCTGACCCGGGTGGAATCGTCCGATACCCCCTACAAGATACGCGAGCAGAACCACCAGCTCGACGACAAGCTCGATCAGCGCCTGATGGCCCAGGCGGCGCCAGCACTCAAAGAGGGTAGGCCAGTACGTATCGACACCACGGTATGCAATCGGGATCGCAGCGTCGGCACCTTGCTGTCGTCGGCGCTGGTCAAGCGCTATGCGCCGACCATGCCGGCCGACGATACCCTGCGCATCCATCTGCAGGGAACGGCCGGCCAGAGCTTCGGCGCCTTCGTCGCCCGGGGCATCAGCCTGCACTTGACCGGTGACGCCAACGACTATCTCGGCAAGGGCCTGTCGGGCGGCCGGATCAGCGTGCGCACCCCGCCGGAGGCCGGCTATGCCGCGGCCGACAACGTCATCATCGGCAATGTCGCACTGTTCGGTGCCACCAGCGGCGAGGCCTACATCAACGGCCTGGCCGGCGAGCGCTTCTGTGTGCGCAATTCGGGAGCACTGGCCGTGGTCGAGGGTGTCGGCGATCATGGCTGCGAGTACATGACCGGTGGCGTGGCACTGATTCTGGGCCCGTGTGGCAAGAACTTCGCCGCCGGCATGAGTGGTGGCGAGGCCTACCTGCTCGACGAGCAGGGTGACCTGGCCGAGCGGGTCAATGCCGAGCGGGTCGGGCTGGAAGCCGTGGAGGATGCGCGCGACATCGCCCTGGTGCAACGCCTGCTGGAAAATCACTATGCCTACACCGGCAGCCATCGCGCCCGGACACTGCTCGATGATTGGCCTGCCACCCTGGCGCGGCTGGTCAAGGTGGTGCCCGAGGCCTATGCCGAGGTAGTCAGCCGCGAGCTGGCCGAGGGGCGGGATATTCGCGTCGTACCGCCGACCGCGGCCCAGGAGGTTGCCTGATGGACGAGAACCATCCCGACGGCTTTCTCAGACATCCGCGCGAGCCGATCGGCAAGCGCGACCCGCACGAGCGTATCGGCGACTATCGTGAGATCTATGCGCCGAGCTGGCAGGACGAGCATCTGCAACGCCAGGGCGAGCGCTGCATGGATTGCGGCGTGCCGACCTGCATGGGCGGCTGTCCCATCGGCAACCTGATCCCCGAGTGGAACGATCTGGTGGTGCGCGGTCGCTGGCGCGAGGCCTTGGCGCGACTGCATGCTACCAACAATTTCCCGGAGTTCACCGGTTATACCTGCCCCGCACCCTGCGAGCCGGCCTGCACGCTGGCCTACAACGCCGATGCCGTGACCATCAAGAGCCTCGAACGAGCGATCGTCGACAGGGGCTGGGAAATGGGTTGGATCCGTCCCGAGTCACCGGCACAGCGAACCGGCAAGCGGGTAGCGGTGGTCGGCAGTGGCCCGGCGGGGCTGGCGTGTGCCCAGCAGCTCAACCGCGCCGGGCACACGGTGACGGTATTCGAACGCGACGAGGCGCTCGGCGGGCTGATGACCCTGGGCATCCCCGATTTCAAGTTCGCCAAGCATCAGGTCGAACGGCGCCTCGACCAACTGCGTGGGGAAGGCATCGAGTTTCGCACCGGGGTCGAAATCGGCCCTGCGATGTCATTGGCCCAGTTGCGCGAACGTTTCGATGCGGTGTGCCTGGCGATCGGTGCCCAGCAGCATCGCGATGTCACGGTGCCGGGGCGCGAGCTGGGGGGAATCCATTTCGGCATGCCCTACCTGACCGCCGAGAATCGTCGTCAGGCGGGCCGCGATGGCCTGGCGATCGACGCCCACGGCAAGCGAGTGGTGGTACTGGGCGGGGGCGACACCGGCGCCGATTGCGTGGCCACCGCTCACCGTCAGGGCGCGCTGGACGTGGCACAGATCAGCGTGCGCGAGCAGCCGCCGATGACACGCCCGGCCGACAACCCCTGGCCGTGGCAGCCGCGCACCTACGAACAGACCTATGCCTTGGAGGAGGGGGGCCGGGCGCTGTTCGCGCTCAATGTCACCGCCTTCGTCGATGACGACGGTGATGGCGCCGTGGATGCCCTGGTCACCGAGCGCGTCAAGTGGACCCTCGATAGCCAGGGACGGCGCGTGGACAAGACGGTGCTCGAGGAGAATATCCGCATGGCCGCCGACCTGGTGCTGATCGCCATTGGCTTCCGGGGTGCCCAGGCCCAGGCGTTCGTCGACCAGGGGCTGACCCTTGCCGACAACGGCGCGTTGGCCACCGACGAGACCATGATGACCGATCTGGAGGGGGTCTTCGCCAGCGGCGATGCCCGCCGCGGAGCCTCGCTGGTGGTGTGGGCGATCGGCGAGGGACGTGACGTCGCACGCCATATCGACACCTACCTGACGGGGGCATCGCGGCTGCCGCCGAGCCTTCAGACCCTGACTCCGCCGACCGACGACTGACCTTCCAGCCAGCTCTGCACCTCGGCATAGGGGTAGGCCTCGAGTGCCGCGAAGCCGGGCAGTTGCCTGGCCTTGAGGCGGGTGAACAGCGGGGTGGTGATGCCACACAGGAAACGGGTCAGCAATGCCGTCGAGGGCGGGGCGTCATGCAGTGTGCGATAGCGCTCGACCAGCGCCTGGCACAGGGCGCCGGCGTCTTGCGAGTCCAGCGGCGGGAGGGCATCCCCCTCGGGAATTCTGGCTACCTGGCCACGACACACGGAACAGTGGCCGCAGCGCTCGGGCGCCCGGTCGTCGCCGAAGTAGCGGGCCAGCCGATGGCTCAGGCAGGCATCGCTTTCGAACAGCTCGAGCATGGCGTGGATGCGGGCGATCTCGGCGGCTTCCTTGTCGCGGAAATAGCCGTGCAGCTCGTCGGCCAGCCGCGCCGGGTCGACATGGGGCGCAAGCACTTGGTAGACCTCGGTCATCTGCTTGCTTTCCAGCTGGATCCAGCCCTTGTCGTTGAAGTATTCCAGCGCCGCGATCACCCGGGCGCGCTGGGTATCCAGGCCACGCGCCTGGCCGAGTCGGTAGAGGGCATCGAAATCCAGACTGCACCAGGTCTTGGCGCGACTGGCCGCCGCGACGATGGCCTGTACGAATTCCCGGCGTTCGCCCTGAAAGCGTTCCACCAGGGCGTCGGGGTCACTCAGGTACTTGAAACGGTACTCGGCGAAATAGGCATAGCGCGGGGCGATGATGCCGCGCAGCTCGAGTTGTACCAGTAAGGTCTTGAGCGGCAGCGGACGGATATTGGCCTGCTGCGCGAGGCTGGTAAGCATCAGTTCCCACTGGCTGTCGGTGTCGTCTCTGGTGGCGGCCAGCAAATCGTCGATCACGCGGCGGATACCGTCGGGCTCCGGGGTGTCGCCGTAGACGAAGTTTTCCAGCACCCTGAGGGTGTCGCGACCACCCAGTACCAGGCACTCGGCGGGGTGACCGTCGCGCCCCGCACGGCCGATCTCCTGGCTGTAATTCTCGATCGACTTGGGCAGGTCGAAGTGCACCACGTTGCGGATATCGGCCTTGTCGATGCCCATGCCGAAGGCGATGGTGGCAACGATGCAGTTCACCTGGCCGGCCATGAACTCCTGCTGAATCCGCTCGCGGGCCTCGTTACCCAGCCCGGCATGGTAGGCGCAGGCTTGGAGTCCGGCCTTGCCGAGATAGGCGGTGAGCTGCTCGGCGGTCTTCTGCAGGGTCACGTAGACGATGGTCGGTTGGGGTGAGGCTGTCTCCAGGCGCGGGCGCAGCCACTCGACCAGCGCGCCGGCGCGGCGGGAGGCCTCGACTGGCGCCACCTGCAGGTCGAGATTGTGGCGATAGAAGCCAGTGGCGGTGACGTCTTCGGCGGCGATCTCGAAACGGCTGCGCATGTCGGCGATCACCCGGGGCGTGGCCGTGGCGGTCAGCAGCAGCGCCTGGGGGATGGCGAACTGGCGCTGGTAGTCGGGTAGCTTGAGGTAGTCGGGACGAAAGTTGTGGCCCCACTCGGAGATGCAGTGGGCCTCGTCGACCACCAGCAGCGAGATCGGTATGCGCTGGATGAAGGTGCGGAAACGCTCGTTCTTGAGCCGTTCCACCGAGATCATCAGGATGCGGATCTCGCCGCGTTTGACGCCGTCCATGACCGCGGCGGCCTCCTCGCGACTCTGGCTGGAGTCGATGCTTGCCGCCTTGATGCCATGGCGGTCCAGGAACGCCAGTTGGTCCTGCATCAGCGCCAACAAGGGGGAAACCACCAGTGTCAGGTGAGGGAGATGCAGTGCCGGAAGCTGGTAACACAGCGACTTGCCGGAACCGGTGGGGAAGATCGCCGCCGCCGAGTGTCCGGCCACCACCGACTCGATCACCGCGCGTTGGCCGGCGCGAAAATCGTCGTAGCCGAAGACCTGCTGTAATGTCTGCTGGATAGGTGATGTCTCTTGGGTCATGGGGGGTGGCACTCCATTGCCAGAACGAGAATGCATCAGCATAGCGGTCGCGGCAGGGTGTTGTCTCACCGGGTGACCAAATGCAAACCGGCAAGCGCTAGGCATGACGACCAGACAGCCCAGAACTTTCTCGCATATCGTCGGTTTCGACGATTGCCCCTTCCCGCGCGGCCATCGCGGCGACGTGCCCATCGTTGGCGTGATCTACTCCGGCCTCCGGCTGCAAGGCGTGGTTTCGGGCAAGGTGCGGCGCGATGGTGCCAACAGCACGCGCGAACTGACGCGCCTGGTGCGCGAATCCAAGTTCGCCGCGCATCTCCAACTCGTGCTGTTGCAGGGGGTGGCCCTGGCCGGCTTCAACGTGGTCGACGTGCCCCGGCTGCACGCGGCGCTGGGCATTCCGGTACTGGTCGTTGCCCGCCATGCGCCGCGCCGGGACGCCATGCGTCGGGCGTTGCTCGAGTGTATCCCCGGTGGCGCCCGCAAGTGGGCCCTGGTCGAGCGTCTCGGGGAGATGGAGCCGCTGGCGGGCGTTTACGTACAGCGCATGGGGCTCAGCCGTGAGGAGGCCGCCGCGGTATTGCACGAGACGTCGCTCAACGGTGTCATTCCCGAGCCACTGCGCACCGCGCATCTGATCGCCGGTGGTATTGCGACCGGAGAAAGCTCGGGACGCGCGTAAGAGGGCGATCTGCTGGAGTGAAGCGGCGGTCGCTAACTACACTCGAAGAATAAGTAGGAGTGTCTTTTCATCTATCCGTGAAGAGGAGGAATCCCCTATGGCTTCTTCCCGCACGAACGTCAAGCTGCAAGCCGCCGGGGTCGACCTCGAGGGCGATTTGATCGTGCCGGAGAACCCAGCGGGAATCGTGGCATTTGCCCACGGCAGCGGCAGTAGCCGCTTCAGCACTCGCAACCAGCAGGTGGCCCGCTACCTCAGTGAACAAGGGCTGGCCACCTTGCTGTTCGATCTGCTGACGGCGCAGGAAAACGAGATCGACGAGCGTACCCGTGAGCTGCGCTTCGATATCGAACTGATCGGCAAGCGCATGACCGGCGCCGTGGACTGGGTGGCGAAAGCGCAGGAGGCCCAGGGCCTGGATATCGGGCTGTTCGGTGCCAGTACCGGGGCGGCGGCCGCGTTGATCGCTGCCGCCGAACGACCGGACCAGGTCCGTGCGGTGGTCTCACGGGGAGGACGTCCGGACCTGGCCGGCGATTATCTGCCGGCGGTCAAGGCGCCGACGCTGATGCTGGTCGGCGGATGGGACGAGCCGGTGATCGATCTCAACGAACAGGCCCGGGAACGGATGCGGGCGATTTGCGATCTGGTCATCGTGCCCGGCGCGACCCACCTGTTCGAGGAGCCGGGCAAGCTGGATGAGGTGCAGGAGCACGCCGGCCGCTGGTTCCTCCAGCATCTCGCTGGCTCCTCATAGCGCAAGGAGACTCCGGATGAACAAGGTCTGTGCAATCATCGGCATCGGGCCGGGCAACGGCCTCGCAATGGTGCGTCGCTTCACCCGCGAGGGCTACACGGTGGCGATGTTGTCGCGGAATGTCGAGCGCCTGAAGGAGCTGGAAAATGAGGTGCCCGGGGCGTATGCCTACCAGTATGACGCCATCGATGGCGAGCGGGCGGCCGAGGTCTTCGCCAGGATTCACCAGGACCTCGGCCCGGTCTCGGTGCTGCTTTACAACGCCGGGGCGGGCGTGTTCAAGAGCGCTGGGGAAGTGACACTGGATGAGTTCGAAAGCACCTGGCGGGTGAACTGCTACGGCTTGCTGGCGGCCACTCAGGCCGTGCTCGGTCAGTTGCGCGAGCACGACCAGGCGAGTCTCATCGTCACCGGGGCGTCGGCAGCATGGCGTGGCCGGGCAGCCACCGCGCCCTTCGCGTCGGCCAAGGCGGCGCAGCGCAGCCTGGCGCAGTCGCTGGCGCGTCAGCTTGGTCCCGAGAACATCCATGTCGCCTACGTGGTGATCGATGGGGTGATCGACCTGCCGCGTACTCGTCAGGCGATGCCGGACAAGCCGGACGAGTTCTTCCTCGATGCCGATGCCATCGCCGACAGCGTCTGGTTCCTCACCCGGCAGCACCGCTCGGCGTGGACCTTCGAACTCGATCTGCGCCCGTTCGGCGAGTCCTGGTAAAGGGCCCGCTCTGCCTGTGAAAACGAGCGTGGACGAGTGTGAGCGAGATCGTTCATGACCCACTGCCTCTCCCTTGGCATAATGGCGGTTTTGGCCTCAGGGATGACCCATGACCGCCTGGAGCAAGTTACTCGTCGCCACCACGCGGCTGATCGACCTGCACGACAGCGCCCACGAACCGGGCTCGCCGTTCGTGCAGGTCAGCCAGGAGCAGCGTCGCGGCTACCGTGACGGTTACTGGCTGGACCTCGGCTGCCTGCTGCTCGACTACCTGCTCGACGTGGATTTCGCCACCAACAGCGCCTTCGTCTCGCAGACCCGCTGCCTCGCTCAGTTGCGTGAGCACTATCCCCGCTTGCCGCACGATGACCTGGCCTTCGTCGTCAATCTGCTGTCGACCCCGAGCGAACTACATTTTCGTCAGGTGTCCCCGACCGCGGACACGCACAGCGTGGAGGGGGAGATCTCGAGGAGCATGCGCAGCACCAAGCGCACCGCGCTGATCGAAAAGCAGGGCCAGACCGGTCAGGTACGCCTGACACCGAGTGGCCGCCAGGCAGTTACGCTGGCCAGCCAGGTCGAGGATCTGCTGTATTCCGAATACGACGCCGCCAAGGTGCTCGCTGCACTGGCCCGGGGCGACTTCGCGCGGATTCCCGATATCACCAACCAGATCCTGATGGCGATTCGCGCCCTGACCCAGGAACTGCGCCGGGTGCGCGAGAACCCCACCCGCGAGGGCAAGCTGTCGGCCTTTCTCGACAACGAGCGCCATTACCACAATGCGCTGTCGACGATCCAGAACACCCTGCTCAGCGCACGCTCGCAACTGGCCACGCCGGATGTCATGCAGCGCTTCGAGCACTGGTGCGAGCGCCAGGAGGACGACTGGGACCTGCGCATGCTGGCGGGCGCCATCGGGCGGGTGCTCAATGCGATCGAGAACCTCTCGCGGCGGCTTTCCGAGCTGCTCTCGGATATCGCCGAAGGCCGCATTCAGTCGATGGGGGTGATCGACTTCGCCGACATGGCACGGCGGCTGTTGAGCGAGCCGTTGCATGCGCCGCTTCGTGATGCGCTGGTCAATCGGATGATGCCGTTCGGCCTGGCTGCCGCCATGCCGCGCGTCGAGCCGCTGATCCCGCTGGTCGAGACGCGTCGTGCCGAGAAGAGCGCCGCGGCGCTGGTGTTCGACGAACACGACGATGCCCGCCCGGAAGATCCGCTGCTGGCACGTTTCCTCGAGGCACGCGGCCCGGCCTTGCGCAAGCGCCTGGGTGAGGCACCACTGTCGCTGCCCGATGCCTTGAGCGAAGGCTGGCACCGCTTCGAGGAAGAAGACTGCCTGGCCCAGTTGCTCAACACCTTCGTCGATACCCATCTGCTCGGCGAACGCCTGACGGTCGGCATCGAGGCCGATCCGTTCGTCATCACGCTCGCCGACGGGCGCCGGATCGAAGGGGCGGTAACGCCCTCGCTACGCTTTCTACCGGCGTCCGAGGCCGCACCACATTCCGAGATGGAAACTTCAGACGCGGCAGAGTCCATCGCCGCTCAGGACACGTATTCATGAACATGACCGAGATGGGCGAGGTCGTCGCCTACCTGTTGCGCTACCGTACCGCCGAGCGCCAGCCCAGTGGCGGCCGCAAGCGTCGCGCTGCCCGCGAAGGCCAGCTCTCCGAGCGTGATGTGTGTGCCTTGATCGATGACGCCCTGGATACCGAGCGCGAGGCGCTGCGCGACTTTCTCGCCGGCCAGGGGCTGCGTCTGCGCGTCTTCGAGCCCGGCGACTATCCCGGCATCGCTCCCGGCTCGCGGCTCTATGCCCTCGTGCCGGACCCGGAGCTGGAGCAGCCACCGCTCTATACCCGCGACCCGGTATTCGATGCCCTGCGCCTGCGTCAGGAGAGTCGCGCCGAGCTGGCCCAGTGGTATCTGCAGCTGTGGCTGCTGCTGCATACCCTGCTGTATACCCGGCTCAACCGGGCACTGTCGGATATCAGTCGCTACCAGGAAGCGACCTTCGCCACGACGGAACTGGTCGAGCTGATGCGAGAGCAGCTCGAAAGCCTACGTGGCCTGGGAGAGGCCGCGCCCGAGACCAGCCGCGTGCTGCTCGATGAGCGCGGCGAGGATATCGCTCGGCGGGTCAAGGCGTTCATCGAGTTGCAGGTGCGCGCCGGCCAGCTCGAAGCCGTGCGCGAAACCACCGACGACGACGGCGATATCTGGCAGCAGACGCTGCTGGGCGCCCTGGAGGCCGAGCAGGTCGGCGTGCACCACCTCTCGCATCTGGTCGAGCTGCTCTCCGGTCAGGGAACCCAGGAGGGGGGAAGCCAGGACCGAGGGAAAGAGGATGGCGCGACCACCGAGGAGACTCAGACAGTGGCGGCCGCCGCGGAGGAGGTGTCGGGTGACGAACTCGATCCGACACTCGCCCTCGAGAATGCCGACGACGTTGACGAAGCGGCCGATCTGTTCGCCGATGCCGACATGCAAGACACCGGAGGCCGTGCATGAGCGTGATCAACCGTATCGAAGTGGCCAACCTGCTCAACAAGCATGGCGATATCGCGTCACCCTGGGACGCCAAGATGCGTCACCTGCTGCTCGATCTGCGCGGTCAGTCGAGTGCCATCAGCATGGAGAACGGCTTCGGCAAGACCACCCTGGCCGAAGCGTTGATCGGGCTGCTCTCGCGCGACCGGTCGCTACTGTCGCGCACCCGGCGCAAGTGCTCACCATCGAGCGTCGGCGGCCAGGGGCGCAGTTGGTCCCATCTGCGCGTCGAATTCCGCTCGGGCAGCGGCACCACGGGGCAATCCGACATGCTCGCCGCGGCTGGCGAGGAGGTCGCCGGCGAGACCTTCGTGTTCGGCATGTACGGTTATAGCGATGGCAGCGGTCTGGCGTTCTATCACTACGCCGGCAAGCTCGGCGACGTGCCGGTGTATCACATGACCCGCGACGGCAAGCTGGCGCTGTACGCCAACGCCGACGTGCAGGCGGCGATGCGCGCCCAGGGCGTGACCCGCAGTGCCAATCGCGAAGAATGGCTCGATGCCGTGGGGGCGCATATCTCGCGCCGCGAGCTGGCCCAGCTCGCGGCTTTCCAGAAGGAGGGCGGCGCCGACAAGAGCCAGATCTTCAACGCCATCAAGCCGCGCGCCGGTGAAAAGGCCGATCAGGCGTTCTTCTTCGAGGTGCTGGCACCGCAGATCCTCTCCGGGGCGACCCGCGGCGAGACCGACGAAGGCGAGGAGTTGATCGAGGACGTCATTCTCAATTCGGGCACCAAGGTCACCGAGTTGCGTCATCGGTTGCACGAGGCCGAGCAGGACCAGCGACGGGCCGAGGACAAGGTCACGCGTCTCGACGAGCTCAATCGCCAGGGCGAAGCGCTGCTCGAGGCACGCCACTCCCTGGCGGCGCTGGACGAGGGCCTCGCGGCGAGCGAACGCCTGCTGGGCGGCCAGGCGTTGACCGAGTTGCCGGGCTTGCCGCGTCGCCCATCGCTCGATGACGATGCCGTCACGGATCCCGAACTGGTCGCCGGTTTCGCCTGGGGCGTCGGCGACACCGAGCGTCCCCGCGTTTCCACCTGGCTGCTCGCCAAGCTGACCCAGCAGAACGAACGCAGTGTCCGCCAGGCCTTGTCCGAACGCGGTGTCCGGGTCGACTCCCACCGTCGCTTGATCCACTTGCCCGAAGCGGGCTGGCCCTGTGCGAAGGATGTCAATCATGTCGCCTTTGCCGCGGCCCGCGAGTGGCTGACCGACAGCCATGCCTTCGCCGATGATGCAGCTCGCTATCGCGCCCTGGCGCGACTCGACGAGGCCGTGGATGCCTTCGAGTCACTGGATGGCAACCGCTTCCGTGACGAGGTGATTGCCGACCGCGAGTATCTCAAGGAGCTCAAGGCCGACGCCCGGCAGCTCGATGCGCAATGGGAACGGCTCGACCGCGAGCGTGAACAGCTCGAGTCGCGCCAGCGTGAGTTTACCGACAACCAGAGCTTCTACACCCAGGCGCTCGCTCAGGGGCTGTTCAGCGAGGCCGAGCTGGAAACCCCGGAGACGACCCGGGACGCGGCGGAGGCCGCTGCCGAGCAGGCGCGCCGGGCGCTATCCGAGCATATCGGTCGCGTCGGTGAACTCAAGCAGGTCGCCAAATGGCACGCCGAATTCAAGACCGCCCATCCCGACAGCTCTCCCGGGGAGTTGCTGGCGCTGAAGAGCGAGCAGCAGGAAACGCTTAGCGGCGAGCACGACGACGTCAGCATCGAGCTGGAAAGTGTCGCCGCCCAGCGCGAGAACGCGCGTGACGAACTCGAGCGACTGCGTGGCGAGCGACAGCGGCTCGAGGGCGAGCGGGGCCCGCTCAAACAGGGCCAGGACGCCTGGCAGGCCTTCGCCGCTGGCTGGCCCGACGAGGACATCCGCGAGTTCTGGGCGCGCCGAAAGGCCGAGCTGGCCGCGCTGCAGCAGGAGTGTCGGCAGCAGCGTCAACGCCGGGAAGAGGCACAGGCGCGCCGCGCGCGGCTGACACCGCTGGCGCAGGCGGCACAGCGTTACGCGCAGTGGCATGGTGACGACGAGCCAGTGCACCTGCGTGACCGGCTCTATCGCCAGTCCCGCGAGCTCGAGGATGAGCGTCACCGGCTGGACCAGGAAGCGCGTCACCTGCGCGAGCTGCATCAGGCCTGGCTGGCGTTTCGCGAACACAGCGACCAATCGCCCGACGCCTGGCTCAAGGACGCCAAGGGCCGCTATCCACGGCTGTTGCGCGAAGCGGAGGGGCTCGATGCCCGGATCGTCAGTCGCGAGCGCTATCTGGAAAGCCTCGCCGGCGACCCGCTGGCCCGTCAGGTGGCCGAGGAGGAGGCGCATCGCCTGCTCGATGCGGCTGAAATCGCCTGTGTGCCGCTGCATGAGGTGCTGACGCAAACCGACGCCGATAGTCACCAGCGTCGCGACTGGCTGGCCCAGGCCGCCGGCCAGCTGTTCGCGCCGGTGGTCGAGGGCGAGGCGGCGGCGCGGGACGCCGCCGAGCGCCTGATCGAACGAGGACTGGGCGTGCCGGTCATCGAGGCGAGCCGACTGGCTGACTGCCTGGCCGCGGGCCAGCCACCGCTTGGCGCCGTTCAGGGTGTGGAAACGCTGGCGGTGAAGGCGGCGCTGGATCCGCAGTACCTGACGGCGCTGCGCGACGATATCCAGGGGCGCCTGGCCATCGACCGTGAGCGCCGTGCCGCCCTGGACGACGAGATCGCTCGGCTCGACCCGCATGGCGAACGCTTCTCCCTGGCCCTGCGCGCCCGTGCCGCCGTCGAGGAGAAGGTCGAGGACGCACTCGAGGGACTGGAGCGGGACAAGGCCGCACTGGCATCCCAACGGGAGCAACTCGCGCCGAGGATGACCGACGCAGCGCTCACCGCCATCGACGACTTCCAGCGTTTCCTGCTGGAGGGCGGTGACAGGGCCCTGGAAGAGGCCGCCGAGACGCTGGTCGATGCCGAGGCGCAGTTGGCCGAGCTGGCGCCGAAAGTGGCCCAAGCCGAGCAGGAACTCGAGGCCCATGGTGCCACCTGGCTGGCGGCCGAGAAGTTCGCCGATGCCGGCGGCGTCGAGCGTCTGGCGGCGCTGGAAGCGCGCCTTCTTGGGCTGATCGAGCAGGAGACCATCGCCGGCGAGCGCTTCGAACAGGCGGGTGAGCGTCTCGAGTCGCTGCGTCGCCGGCGTGACGAGCTGGCCGATCGGTTGCGTGTGCTGTTCGCCGACGGCGAGCGCGATCGACTGCGTGCCCTGGAAGCCTTCGAAGACGAGGGTGGCGTGGCGTTCATGCAATCCGCCGCCTCGGTCGAGAGCGAGCTCAATGCGTCGCTGGCCACCGCCAGCCGGCGTGCCGACTTCGATTTCACGCGCATTCGTGCCTATCTCGACGTGCGCGACGAGAGCGGTGGCAGCCAGAAGCTCGAACGCGAGATCGCCCGGCTGAAACATGAGCGCAGTGCGACGCATGCCGCGCGCAAGACCAATGGCCAGGAGCAGGAGGGCGTCGAGGCGAGGCTCGATGCCAATCAGCGCGCCATGACCTGGAGCGACCAGCTGGCCATCGCCTGGCTGGAGGTGCTGCGCGAGCTGTCGAATGGCTGGCTGCAGCGCCTGGCGGCGCTCGACGACCTGGCCGCGTCGAGCCGTTGGCCGGCCGATCATCCCCAGGCCGAAGCGCTGGACGACGCCTTGTGCGACTGGCGTCGCTTGGCCGGTAGTGACGCGAATGACGACGGCGAGCCCGATCTTGCCGCGCTGGAAACCTGTCAGCAGACGCTGCTCGACGCACTGGGCGAGTTGAATCTCGGCGAGCGGGCGCGCAATCGCGAGCGCCAGGCGCGCGACGTGGAGAATCGCGAGCAGCAGTTGGCCGGGGCCGTCGCCGATGCCGGCGACAGTCGCTTGTTCAACGACACCGAACGCGCGCGACTGGCGACGCTGGATGGGGTCAGCCCGGCGGCACTGGACGATCTGCGCGCCCTGTATGCCCAGCTCAATGTCCAGCTCGGCGATCACCGCGACCGGGTCGCCAAACTGCACGCTTCGCGCGAGCACATCGAGGGCACGCTGGTCGAGCGACTGGGTTCGATCATCACCGATGCCGCCGGTAATCTGGATATCCTCAAGCGCGTGGCCCGCCGCAGCGGCGAAGGCGGCGCCTACTTCGAGGTCAAGGCGGCGCTGATCGGCGACGACGCGGTGCGCGAGCTGATCCAGTTGCTGCTAGCCGATATCGATGAGCACCAGGCGGCCCAGCGTCGGCGCCTGCAGCAGGATAGCGCCACCAGCGGCGACCAGCGTCGACGGGACGAGGAACTGACCCGCCAGATCCGTCGGCGCATCTATCGTGGCCTGTTCCGCGACGTCTCGATTCGCCTCAAGCACGAGGCCATTCGCCCGCACGGGAGACTGTTCTCGCTCAACGAGGACATGTCCGAGGGGCAGCGCGAAGCGGTGTCGCTGATGTGGCTGGTCAAGCTCTCCGAGTTCGCCATCGAGCGTGAGTTGCGCGAATTGCCCGGTACCCACAAGCGGCGTGCCCGGGCCGGCCGCGAGAGCGTGATCCTGCTCGACGGCCTGTTCTCCAAGCTCTCGCACCGCCGCCTGATCCAGGACTCGCTGGAGTCGCTGCGCAACACCCGCGGGCGCTTCCAGATGATCGGCCTGATCCACAACCCCAACTACGAAAACGATGCGGCGATCTTCCCGACCTACCTTGTCGGTAGCGTGATCGGCGGGGCACAGGGGCAGGGCGGTCACGTGGTGGTGCGCGATGGTCGTGTGGTCGACCCCGACACCATTGGCCGTGGCCAGGGCGAGGCCAGCCTGTTCGGCATTCATGTCACGGAGCCGGTCACATGAGCTATTTGAGCGAGTGTGCCGAGGCCGTGCAGATCTACTTGGAAGGTGACTGGGCAAAGCACTATCGCAAGCGGGGTGCCAAGCGCTGGCGCAGCGTGAGTCTGGTCAAAAGGCTCAAGCGGGAAGGTATCTGCACGACCGAACTGGATGGCTGGGAGGCCTTGAGTGAGCTGGCCCGGGCGGGAGTGATCGAGACCACGCAGCCCATCGCGGCAAATCAGTGTCTCAACGTGCACGTGTCCCTGTCCGAGGCCGAGCGTCACCGTCTCGAAGCCGAGTTTTCCGACGTCGACGACGCGCTGCAGTTGCAGGCCGGTCAAGCCGTCGTGTGGCGACATGCGCTCGATGGTGTCCTGTACGATTGGTCGCTGGACGATCAGTACCGGCTTGCCCAGGGACTGCGTGAACTGGCCGGAGCGCTGCCCCAGGCGTACGCGATGAGTGCCTTCGAGGCCAGCGCGCGGTATCTGCTCGGTAGCAGCAAGCTGTTGACGGCGCTGCCTCGTGAACTGGTGCGGGCCTTCGCCATCGATGTGGCGGCCTTCCGTGGGCCGGTGGCCTGGGTGCTGGCGGCGATGCCGTCCGAGCCGGAGGGTCTGCTGGTGATCGAGAACCCCCAGAGTTTCGACCAGGCATGTCGCGCCGGCCTGAGTGAACGTCTCGCGCTGGTCTGCAGCTTCGGTTATGGCCTGTCACTCAGCGAAGTCCTGAAGGCACCGGAACGGGTGCGCTTGATCGGTGAAGGGACTGCCTCCCGGACCTTGAGCGAGTTGCTCGGCTCGCCGAACAAGACCTTCTGGGGGGACCTCGACCCGGAGGGATTACGCATCTATTGTCGCCTGCGCCAAACCGTCCCGGCGCTGCGACTCTCGGCACTCTATGGTCCGATGATCGCTGTGCTCGAGAGTGGCGGCGGGCATCCGCTGCATGGTCTTACCGGCAAGGCCGATCAGCGTCCTGCCAGAGGCTGGTCGCGTGGACTGGATCAGGAGATGCTGGACGATGCCAGTCTGACGGCACTCGCCGGCCAAGCGCTCGACGAGGCGATACAGCAGCGCTGGCTCGCGTATCTTGGCTCAACCGATGTCGAGTGAGATGGCCTCTGCGCCGGTCACTCGACGCTGATCACCAGGTTGCGCCCCCGGTGTTTGGCGGCATACAGGCCTCGGTCGGCACGCTCTATCAGGACGTCCCTGGACTCCCCCACACGATGTTCGGCGACCCCGATGCTGACGGTCACCCGCCCTTGGGTGATGCCGAAGTCGTGGGCAGCGATAGACTGGCGAAGCCGTTCCGCCAGGGGCTGGCAACGTGACAGGGGCGTCAGTGGTAGCATGATGGCGAACTCTTCGCCGCCCAGCCGGGCAACGAGGTCTTCCTCCCGCAAGGCGTCGGTGCATAGCCCGGCCAGCTCCGTGAGTACCTGGTCCCCCTGCAGATGTCCCCAGGTGTCGTTGATGCGCTTGAAGTGATCGAGATCGATCAGCATCAACGATAAAGGGGTGCTGTGGCGGTTGCTCAGTGAAATCTCTTCATCCAGGCGACACATCAGCTTGCGGCGATTGGCCAGGCCGGTCAGTTCGTCGGTATCGGACAGTTCGCGCAAATGCGCCTGGTAGGCGATCTGTTCGCTGATATCCAGCATCAGGCCGTGCCACAGGGTGCCGTTACCCAAGGGCTCGGGTTGGGCGCGAGCGGCGATCCAGTGTACCTCGCCGTCGGGTTGGCGCAGGCGAAACTGGGTGGCCAGCGGCGTCTGGTTCTTGGCCGAGCGCTCGATGGCGGCCATCAAGCGGGGAAAGTCCTCCGGATCGACTCTATCGAACGCATGGTGGGCATCGTCGGCCAACAGGCGTCGCTCGACTCCGCGGATCAGGGCAACACTGCCGGCAAGATAGGGAAACCGCATCCGTCCACTGGCACTGCGGTGAAACTGGAAGATCATGCCGGGAATGCGTTCGGTCATCTTCTTGAGCTGTTCGAGACTTCCCAGGGTCTCGAGCAGCGCACTCGTGTCGGAAGGCATGCGCAATGGCCTCCTGGTTGGCTTCCTGCTGCGTGATGGGATTGCTGCTATGCATTCGCCTTTGGCGTCGGCATTCCCAGACTGCTGCAGGCCGACACGACGAAGTCGAGCGCCGGGCGCCCGTCAAGGGCGCTAATAATACGCCTGGTGGGGAGTCGGCGTCACTCGTCCCTAGGTGTAAGAGATTGCCGACATTGAAATAGCGTTGATTTGGCTGGCCCATTCAGCGCGGGGCATCGTAGCGGCCGGTCCGTCCCCGGGAGTAGACGATCTGCCACAGTTGCAGGTTGCGCGCGCGAAAGGCGCCGGCACATACCGACAGGTAATAGCGGAACATGCGACGGGTGCGTTCGCTGTAGTGGTCGGCGATTTCGTGCCAGTGGGCATCGACGTTCCCGAGCCAGGCCATCAGGGTGCGGTCGTAGTCGGCATCGGGGTTATGGAGAGAGCCAGTCTTCCCTCTTGGCGACGACGCGACTAACGCGGGGCATCGTAGCGGCCGGTCCGTCCCCGGGAGTAGACGATCTGCCACAGTTGCAGGTTGCGCGCGCGAAAGGCGCCGGCACATACCGACAGGTAATAGCGGAACATGCGACGGGTGCGTTCGCTGTAGTGGTCGGCGATTTCGTGCCAGTGGGCATCGACGTTCCCGAGCCAGGCCATCAGGGTGCGGTCGTAGTCGGCACCGAAGTTCTGCCAGTCTTCCATCAGCAGGTAGCCTTCGCAGGCACGGGTGATATGCATTGCCGAGGGCAGCACGCCGTTGGGAAAGATGTACTTGTTGATCCAGGGATCGACAGTGATGTCGGAGTTGTTGGAGCCGATGGTATGCAGCAGGAACAGGCCATCGGATGCCAGCAGTGATTCGACGGTGTTGAAATAGGTGCGATAGTTGCGATGGCCGACGTGTTCGAACATGCCGATCGACACGATCCGGTCGTAGCAACCCGTCAGGTCACGATAGTCCTGCAGCAGAATCTCCACCGGCAGGCCCTCGCAACGCTCACGGGCAAGCGCGGCCTGTTCCTTGGAAATGGTGATGCCGGTGACCTCGACACCGTAATGCCGGGCGGCATGCTCGGCGAAACTACCCCAGCCACAGCCGATGTCGAGGACGCGCATGCCGGGTTCCAGCGCGAGTTTGCGCGCCGCCAGGTCGATCTTGGCCGTTTGCGCCTCGTGCAGAGTGGTGGCGTCCTTCCAGTAGCCACACGAGTAACACATGGTTGGATCGAGCATCCGTTCGAAGAGGTCGTTACCCAAGTCGTAGTGAGCCTCGCCTACAATGTAAGCGCGGGCCTTGCTCTGCAGATTCAGGAAGCCGGCCTGCAGGCGATACATGAGGCGTTCCGAGGGGGTATGGGCACGCTCGCCGAGCCCGTGGCGTAGCAGGCGATTGGCCATTTCGTCGATGCGACTGCACTCCCACCAGCCATCCATATAGGACTCACCGAGCCCAAGCGTGCCTTGATGCAGGACGCGAGAGAAGAAATCGGGATGGAAGACCTGGATATCCCACGGGTGATCGCCATTGAGGGTCACCCCGGATCCCTCGAGAAGTTGTTCGAAGACGCGACGAGCTCGGGTGTCGGGGAGGGCAATAGGGCCGATGCGAGTATCACTGGTCATGTGCCGAACTCCGAATCGATTTGCGCGTCAGAGCGCGATACGGGTCTCGAGCAAGGCGTTCCTTGCCGCTTTGCAACAACCTCGTTAGCTTGCTACTGGTTAAGCAGGGATTCAACAGGTTAAGGCTATATACACGATAGCCTAGACCAGAAAGTCGTTGATTGCCTTGGCCGATCAGGCTGAGGAGCGTCACAAGGGAGGACGAAGCGATGCATGTGATCGCGGACGTGAGCATCATTCCCATCGGTGTCGAGGCATCGGTTTCGCCTTATATCGCGGCCTGCGAGAAGGTGATCCGTGACACCCATCTGAACCATCGCCTGCATGCCCATGGCACTAACGTCGAGGGCCCTTGGGACGATGTGATCGCCGTCACCAAGCGCTGCCACGAAGTGCTTCACGAGATGGGCGCCCCGCGGGTCAATACGACCTTGAAGCTTGGTACCCGTACCGATCGCGAGCAGACCATGGACGATAGGGTGACGAAGGTCGAAGAGCTGCTGAAGCAGCAGTAGGAAGTTCCCGCCGTCGTGGCCCTGACGGTAGCGAAAGCCCGGTGTACCACCACCGGGCTTTCGTCTGCGCGAGGAGGGCGCCGTGTCCAGTGGTCGGGTTTGGATATGCCGGTGCCTTTCTGAGCACATCGCCTCAATGGTGGACGTCTACTCTGAAAGCCCGCACCGCTGCCTCGGCGGCGGCGTGGAACAGCATCGATCCCTGATGCCGCATTCGAAAACAACAGAAGGACGCCAGCCAATGAGTCAAGGCAACCGCGGGGTGGTCTACAAGGGCCCCGGCAAGGTGGAAGTGCAATCGATTCCCTTTCCGGAATTGGCACTGGGCAATCGCAAGTGCGACCACGGCGTGATCCTGAAGGTGGTCACTACCAACATCTGTGGCAGCGACCAGCACATGGTGCGTGGGCGCACCACCGCGCCGTCCGGCCTGGTGCTGGGCCACGAGATCACCGGCCTGGTGGTCGAGTGCGGCCGCGACGTGGAGTTCATCAAGCCGGGCGACCTGGTCTCGGTGCCGTTCAACATCGCCTGTGGCCGCTGCCGCAACTGCAAGGAAGGCAGGACCGGCATCTGCCTCAACGTCAACCCGGCTCGCCCCGGGGCGGCCTACGGCTATGTCGACATGGGCGGCTGGGTCGGCGGCCAGACCGAATACGTCATGGTGCCCTACGCCGACTTCAACCTGCTGAAGTTTCCGGACGCCGACCAGGCCATGGAGAAGATCCGCGACCTGACCCTGCTGTCCGACATCTTCCCCACCGGCTTCCACGGCTGCGTCACCGCCGGCGTCGGCCCGGGGTCCACTGTCTACATCGCCGGTGCCGGCCCAGTCGGCCTAGCGGCGGCGGTCTCCGCCCAGTTGCTGGGGGCGGCTTGCGTGATCGTCGGCGACATGATCGAAGACCGTCTGGCGCAGGCACGCAGCTTCGGTTGCGAAACCATCGACCTGACCCAGGACGGCGACATGGCCGACAAGCTCGAGGCGATCCTCGGCGAGCGTGAAGTCGATGCCTTCGTCGATTGCGTCGGCTTCGAAGCCCACGCCTGTGGCTGCAACCACGGCAAGGAAGCACCGGCCACCGTTCTGAACTCGGCAATGCAGATGACCCGCGCCGGCGGCCAGATCGGCATTCCGGGCCTGTACGTGACCGAAGATCCGGGCGCGGCCGATGACGCCGCCAAGCAAGGCGCGCTGAGCATGCGCTTCGGCCTCGGCTGGGCCAAGTCCCACAGCTTCCACACCGGCCAGTGCCCGGTGATGAAGTATCACCGTCCGCTGATGCAGGCGATTCTATTCGAGAAGGTCAAGATCGCCGATGCGGTCAACGTCCAGATGATCACCCTCGACCAGGCCCCGCAGGGCTACGCCGACTTCGATGGTGGCGCGGCGAAGAAATTCGTTATCGACCCGCATGGCAGTGTAGCCGCCTGATCGCATTCGTGATCGACGCTTCGACACCCCGCCCCGGCGGGGTGTCGTCGTATTACAGGGTCATGTCGGGACCGGGGCGAGCCAGTCGTTGCCGATCCTCAGCAGGTGGTGGGTCAGGGCTTCGAGGGTTTCGCCGCCATGGCGCCAATGGTGCCAGTAGAGCGGTACATCGATGTAATGGCTGGGGTCGAGTTCCACCAGTTGCCCCGATTGTAGATGATGACCGGCATCTAGATCGATGAGAGCTCCCTCGCGCAATTCTCTTTCCGCCTGGCGTTCGGGAATCATGCCATAGCCCAGGCCGGCCAGTGCCATGCGCACGAAGCCTTCCGATGAAGGACACAGGTGGTGGGGAAAGGGCTCGTGCACGCCATGCATGGCCAGATAGCGGTGCTGCAGGTGATCATCCGGGCCATAGACGATGGCCGGGGCCCGTTTCAGGGTCTGTGCAGACAGTCCTGTGGGGAAATAACGGGCGATGAAATCGGGGCTGGCCAAGGCACGATAGCGCATGCTGCCGAGCGAATGTGAGCGTGCCCCCTGTACCGGACGGGGGGAATCGCAGATGCAGCCGGCCACTTCGCCGTCGCGCATGCGTTTGAGGGCGACTTCCTGATCCTCCACCACCAGGTCGAAGAGCACGCTGCGCTCGCGGCAGAAATCTCCGATGCCTTCCGGCCACCAGGTGGCCAGGCTGTCGGCGTTGATCGCCAGGCGCAGTCGCTGTTCGCTTTCACCGAGTGCCGGTACACGGTCGAGCAGGTCGTGCTCGAGTAGACGTACCTGCCTGGCATGGTTGAGCAGGCGTCGACCCAGCGGCGTTGGTGCTAGCTTGGGGCTGCGCACCAGCACCGGTTGACCGAGCCGTGCCTCCAACAGCTTGATGCGTTGCGAGACGGCGGATTGCGTAAGCCCCAAGTGTTGGGCAGCGCGTTCGAATCCCGATTGATCGATCACCGCGGCTAGCGCTTCAAGGAGTTTATAGTCGAGCATCAGATTTATTAATCATATATTCTCTGAATTAATTTAATTTATTGCACAATCAAGCCTATTCTGCGACCCCAATGCAAGCGGACATGGGAAAAAAGATGATGGTTTCCACTCTGCACGGCTTATTCGTCTGTGCCGGCCTGATCGTCGCCATCGGGGCGCAGAATGCCTTCGTGCTCAGCCAGGGATTGCGGCGTGAACACGGCTGGCTGGTCGCCTCGGTGTGTGCACTCTGCGACTGGCTGCTGGTGGGTCTCGGCGTGCTGGGCGTGGGAAGCCTGTTGGCCGAACAGGCGGTACTGCTGGAAGTGGCACGCTGGGGGGGCGCGGCCTTCCTGGCTTGGCAGGCAGCGCTGGCATTGCGACGTGCTTGGGCCGCCGATGGCCTGGTTGCCGATGTAGCCTCGAGAGGAACGTGGCAGGCGGTACTCGCGACCACCTTGGCCGTGACCTTGCTGAATCCGCAAGTCTACCTCGAGACGGTGGTAATGTTGGGTGCGATCGGTGCGGTACAACCGAGTCCTGGGGGCTTCTTCATCGGGGCGGCGATGGCATCTTTCGGCTGGTTCTTCGGCTTGGTGGCAGCGGCGGGTTGGCTGGCGCCGCGTCTCGAAAACCCTATGGCCTGGCGCGTCATCGATGGAGGGATCGCCATCATGATGGCGTGGATCGCCTGGCGACTGGCCAGCGGGGCCATGCTCGGGTGAGGAGTCGATTCCCTCAGGCATTGCCTGAAAAGTGGCTAACCGATTTGTACGTTTTCCTCGGCATACTTCAAGCCGCGGCGCTGGCGGGTGGTGATGAAGAAACCCAGGGTGATGGGACCCGCGCGGCCCAGTAGCATGGTGACGATCACTGCCAGCTGACTGGGCACTGAAAGCTCGCTGGTGACCCCCCGCGATAGCCCCACGGTGCCGAAGGCGGATACCGCTTCGAAGGCGAGGGCGAGAAATGGCTTTTCCGGTTCGTTGATGGTCATCACGAACAGACAGAGGAAGATCAGTAGCATACCAGCCAAGGCCACGGCCACCGCCTTGAACGCAGTCGTTTCGGGGATTGCGCGCCAGAATATCGCTGGCTGCGGTCTGCCGGCCACGAAGGCGCGTGCCACCAGCAGCAGCACCACGAAGGTCGTGACCTTGATACCACTGGCCGTTGAACTGGAGCCGGCACCGATGAACATCCATAGCATGGTCAATAACGCCGTCGGTGTCGTCAGCTCAGAGGTATCCAGGGTGTTGAACCCCGCGGTGCGTGGCGTAACGGCCTGAAACCAGGCGGCTTGTAGACGTGTGCCGATGCTATCGAGTCCACCCAATGTGGCGGGATTATTCCACTCCAGCAACAGCAACGAGCCCATGGCTACCAGCATTAGCCATAGGGTGGCGTGCAGCACGATCCGCGAGTTCAATGACAGGGAGCGCTGTCGGGGCAACTGTACGAGTTCGGCGATGACCACGAATCCCAGCCCGCCGATGACGAACAACGCGCTGACCACACCATTGACCAGGGGATTGGCGACTTCGTCCGTGAGGCTGTCCGGCCAGGTCGAGAAACCGGCATTGTTGAATGCCGAGATGGCATGGAACACGCTGACCCACAAGCCTTCCCACAGGCCGAACCGGGGTATCCAGGTCATGACCAGCAACAGGGTACCCAGGGTTTCTGCGATCAAGGCGAAGCCGATGACCAAGCGCACGAGGTGTGCCAGGGTGCTAAAGGAGGTTTGGTTGAAGCTTTCGCGAATCAACCTCTGTTGCTGGAGTGGCAAGCGCATGCCCAGCAATACCAGCGTCAGCGCGGCAAAGGTCATGAAGCCGAGACCGCCGAGCTGGATCAAGCCAAGGACCACGAGCTGGCCGAACAGCGTCAATTGCGAGGTATCGACAACAACCAGGCCGGTGACCGTGACCGCCGAAGTAGCGGTGAACAGTGCCTCGTGCCATGCCAGAGGAACGGTCGAGGCCATGGGCAGCAGCAAGAGCAGGGTGCCGACAGCACTGAGCAAGGCAAATCCCAGAAATAGAAGTTCCGGGGGCGAGAACCGGATGACCCATCCATGGGGGTGCAGGTGAAGCGGTCGAGTGAGACGATGCCTAAACCTCATCCAGGATTTCCTTGTGTTCGGGCGGTGGCGTTTTTCTTCCCTAAAGTTTCTTGCCTAAGGAACGTAAATCATCCAGGTCCCCCATCAGTATCAGATTGTCCTCGTCCTCCAGGGTGGTGTCGTCACCGGGTGCCTTGATCACCCTGTCGCTGCGTTTTAGGGCCAATAAGGACAACTTGTTGTGATCCAGGCCCAGGTCGCCGACCGTCGTGAAATTCTCGCGCAGATGCGGCGTGGTCTGCAGTTCGACGATGAACTGGCGATCGCCCAGGTCGATGAAATCCATCATCGCCTGGTAATGCAGGCTTTCCGCCACCCGCAGACCGGTATCGTATTCGGGGTAGACCACGTGATCGGCTCCGAGGTGCTCGAGCAGGCGGTAATGCGTGTCCGAGTGGGCCTTGACCCAGATTTCACGGGCCCCTTGCTCGCGCGCGAGCAAGGTGCAGATCATGCTGGCTTCGAGGTTGTCGTCGGTATTCGCGCGCGAGCAAGGTGCAGATCATGCTGGCTTCGAGGTTGTCGTCGGTATCGATGACCACGGCGTCGTAGTCGCCCAAGGACAGTTCCGACAGCGTTTGCTCCTCGGTGATATCGGCCACCACGGTATGGTTGAAAATATCGGCGAGGGCGTTGACGCGGGCTTCACTACGGTCGACCCCAAGCACTTTGTCATGCTGGCGGTGCAATTCCTTGGCGACGGTAACGCCGAAGAAACCCATGCCCAGAATGGCGAACTGTTGTGACATGACGACCTCCTGGCCTTGTGCAACCCCGAGTTCACTGGGAATCAGTGTAGTGCAGCCACAATTTGTAAACTTTTCGATACACCATGTCAGGCTTTTTCGCCGCCGAGGTGCCTTGGAATGGGCTTTTAGCCAGGCTGTAAGAATTTTCTGACAGCAGTGGCTCGAATGGCTCGCTCGGCGGTGTGGCTAGGCGGCGGCATGGCGTTCCTCGTGATGCGACAGGGCTCTAGGCTGTTATCCAGGTTGCACCGACAACAATCAGGAGGACTCCATGAACGCCCTTGCCCAATCGTCACCGGCCGTTTCGGCTCATAACCCCATCGGCACCAATGGCTTCGAATTCGTCGAATATACCGCGCCGACCCAGGAAGGCATCGATGACCTGCGTGCCTTGTTCACGCGTATGGGCTTCACCGAAACCCGCAAGCATCGCTCCAAGGAGGTCTTCCTGTTCCAGCAGGAGGGGGTCAACTTCGTGCTCAACGCGGAACCGGGCAGCTTCGCGGCCGAATTCGGCAAGCAGCATGGTCCCAGTGCCTGTGCCATGGCCTGGAAGGTGGCCGATGCCAAGCAGGCCTTCGAGCATGCCGTGGCCAATGGCGCTGAGCCGGCGAGAAATCCGGTGGGCCCTGGCGAGGTCGGCATTCCCGCGGTCAAGGGGATCGGTGGCTCGCTACTGTATTTCGTGGACAACAAGCTCGATGACGAAGGGCGCACCATCTACGATGTCGATTTCGAGAAGATCCCCGGCCGCAACCCCAACGACAACAGCGTGGGTCTCCAGGTGCTCGACCATCTGACCCACAACGTCGAGCGTGGCCAGATGGATGTGTGGGCGGACTTCTATACCCGCATCGCCAACTTCCGTGAGATCCGTTACTTCGACATCGCCGGCAAGCAGACTGGCCTGCATTCCCGCGCCATGACTGCGCCCTGCGGCAAGATGCACATTCCCATCAACGAGTCCGCCGACGACGCTTCGCAGATCGCCGAGTTCCTGCGCGAGTACAACGGCGAAGGCATCCAGCACCTGGCCATGGCCACCGACGACATCTATGCCACCGTGCGTGCCCTGCGTGCCAACGGCGTCAAGTTCATGTCCACGCCGGACACCTACTACGAGAAGGTCGACGAGCGCGTACCCAACCATGAGGAAAACGTCGAGGAACTGCGTGAGCTGAGTCTGCTGGTCGACGGCGCACCGGATCAGGGGGTGCTGTTGCAGATCTTCACCGAGACAGTGATCGGCCCGATCTTCTTCGAGATCATCCAGCGCAAGGGCAACGACGGGTTCGGTGAGGGCAACTTCAAGGCCCTGTTCGAGTCCATCGAGGAAGACCAGATCCGTCGCGGGGTACTGAAGCCCGAGTGAATGACGCTGGCGACGAATAGTCCGTTGATCGCCCCCGCCACGCCATCCGGTGGGGGCGATCATGTGATGGTCGAATAGCCGTGTGGCGATGACCGCCCCGTACGGGCATATCGTGGCAATTCCAGCAAGTTTAAACGGTCTTACCTCTGACGAACCCCTGATTTGCAGCAAAAAATAACGCTACAATCGTCGACAACAACAATCTCCCCGAAGGTATTCAAGATGACGGCAAGACGACAACCCAAGAACCTATGGTTGGGGCGCTGGGGATTCATCCTGGCGGCGACGGGCTCGGCAGTGGGCCTGGGCAATATCTGGAAATTTCCCTACATGACCGGCGAGTATGGCGGTGGCGCCTTCGTGCTGGTCTACCTCGCCTGTATCCTGGCCGTGGGCGTGCCGATCATGATGGTCGAGATCGGCTTCGGGCGTCGTGGGCGTGGCAGCCCCATCGATGCCATCCGGCGTGTGGTCAAGGAGTCGGGAGGGCACTCGGCCTGGTCACTGTTCGGCTGGATGGCGATGCTGTGTGGCTTCATGATCCTGTCGTTCTACGTGGTGGTGGCAGGCTGGTCTTTCGCTTATCTCTGGAAGACCCTCAGCGGTGGCCTGGTCGGTAACGAGGTCGCCGACATGGCGGCCATCTTCGAGGCCAACAACGCCAACCCCTGGAATCTAGGCTTCTGGAGCACCCTGGTGACCGTTATCACCATGCTGATCGTCGGCAGTGGGGTGCAGAAGGGCATCGAGCGCAGTGTGAGCTGGATGATGCCGGGCATGGTGCTCATGCTGGCGATCATGATTGGTTATGCCATGTTCTCCGGTGGATTCCCCCAGGGGGTGGCTTTCCTGTTCTCCTTCGAGGTCGGCAAACTTTCCAGTGAAGGCTTGCTGGCAGCCATGGGACACGCCTTCTTTACCCTGTCGCTGGCTTCCGGGGCGATCCTCACCTACGGTTCCTATCTGCCGGATCGCAGTTCCATTGCGCGGACCACCTTCACGGTCGCCATCGCCGACACCGTGGTGGCACTGATGGCCGGCCTGGCGATCTTCCCGGTCATCTTCGCCAACGGCATGGACCCCGCCGCGGGGCCGGGCCTGCTGTTCATGAGTCTGCCACTGGCCTTCCAGGCCATGCCGCTGGGTACCCTGTTCGGAGCGATCTTCTTCATCATGCTGTCGATGGCCGCGCTGACGTCGGCGATCTCGATGATCGAGGCCACCGTGGCCTGGCTCAACGAGAGCAAGGGAGTCTCGCGCCGCAGTGCGGCATGGGGCGTGGGTATCCTGTTGTGGCTGGTCAGTACCCTGGCGATGCTGTCGTTCAATGTCGGGGCCGACTGGACGCTGCTCGGCAAGCACTTCTTCGACTGGCTGGATTACCTGACCTCGCGCTGGATGATGCCGCTGGGCGGCCTGGGCATGGCGCTGATGGCTGGCTTCCTGTTGCGCAACGAGGTGTTCAAGTCAGAACTCAGCCTTTCCCGTCCCCAGTATGCGCTGTGGCTGTTCATGGTGCGCTACGTGAGTCCGCTGGGTATCGTGCTGATCTTCATCGATGCGCTGGGTATCGCGACGCTCGACATGGCGAACCAGTGGCCCTGGCTGCTGGCACTGCTGGTGGTGGTCACCGTGATCGGCGAGCTGGCCAGCCCGCGCCTCAAACGGCAACTGGCTGGCTGATCGCATTCCTCTCAACACTCCTTCCAACCCCCGCCTTCGTGCGGGGGTTGGTCGTTTGGTTGCCCTCTGCCTGATCTGACGATACTCCCGCAGTGGCGATAGATACCACGCCGCCGGAGACTTAGACTGTGACTGGGCGCATCTCCTGGTCAATATAACTCATTGGTTTAAGTAACCTTTGTCGTAAGAAGCCAGGACGCGGTTCTATCTGAATCGTTGAAGGTGCCGGTTTAGGTATCTGTTATCGTAAGGTCATCTGAATCGAAGCAGATGCAATGGGGCATTAGGGAAGCGCTGAAGAAATCGACGAGTAGGATCTAGCGCAAGGCGCCCGGAGCACAGGAACCGGAGCATATGGGGTATATGTGAGGATCCGCCGGTCCGACGCTTCGGCACCGCGCAACGCAGCGATTGATCCACGCAGGCATTTATTCAGTGTTTCCATAGTGGCTGTGGCTACTGCCGCTTCCCTCCGTCGCCCGACTCGGGCGTACTGTTATCCATTCCAGAGAAGGTACGATGTCCCAAGATAGAATAAGAACAGCACACACCCGCGCCACCGATGCCCGTGAGGCTGCCCGTGAATTTCACGCGGAGGTCTCGCAACCGGGAATGGCACTGGTGGTTTTCTTTTGCTCCAGCAAGTATGACTTGGAGGCGTTGGCGGACGAGCTGAACGGCTTGTTCGGCGATGTCCCGGTCGTGGGGTGCACGACCGCCGGCGAGATTGGTCCCGCCGGCTATCTTACGCACAGCCTGACCGGGGTCAGTTTCCCCTCCAGCAGTTGCATGGCAGCTACCGGGTTGTTACAGGATCTGCAGCGGTTTGAATCCCACGCAGGCAACGATTTTGCCCAGGGCCTGTTGCGCCAACTGGAGGATTGCCACGAACCGTCATCACCGGAGAGCGTCTTTGCCCTGCTGCTCATCGATGGCTTGTCGTTACGAGAAGAGTCGGTGGCCCGGGCATTACAGGATGGCCTTGGCCGGATTCCGGTCGTCGGCGGATCAGCCGGTGATGACCTCGGGTTCGAACGGACCTGCGTATTCCATGGCGGCGCCTTCCACGAGGATGCGGCGGTGCTGGCGCTTGTTGGCACCCGCTGGCCCATGACCGTCTTCAAGACTCAGCACTTCGTCTCCACTGACACTCGCCTGGTGGTGACCGAGGCCGATACCGCCAATCGCATCGTACGAGAGATCAATGGGCTGCCGGCTGCCGAGGAGTATGCGCGGCTGATCGGCGTCTCCCTGGCGGAATTGACCCCTTCCAATTTCGCGGAATTTCCGGTGGTCGTGCTGATCGACGGTGCCGACTATGTACGCTCCATCCAGAGCATCAACGAAGACGGCAGCATCACCTTCTTTTGCGCAATCGACGAGGGGCTGGTGCTGCGAGTGGGACGTGGCGTCGACCTGGCCGGTAACCTGGAGCAGAGCCTGGCAAAGGTCAGTGAGGAAGTCGGGTCGCCACAATTGGTACTTACCTGCGACTGCATATTGCGCAGCCTGGAGATCGATCGGCTCGATGAGAAAAAGCGGGTTGGCGATATTCTGCGACGCTACAACGCGATTGGCTTCAGTACCTACGGCGAGCAGTTTGGCGGGTTGCACATCAACCAGACGTTGACCGGGGTCGCGATCGGCACCCCGCGGCTGGATGAGTGACATGAACGCTGATGGCCACGAGGAGGCGTTGCGTGCGGAGATCGTACGCCTCAACAAGATCGTCCAGTCGCTTATGGATCGAGCGGAACGGGACATGAGCAACCAGGGGTCCACCTTCGGCCTGTTTCAGAGCACGATCGTGCTGGAGGGGCAGGTGCGCAACCGTACCCGGGACCTGGAAGCGGCGCTGCGTGAAAACGAGAAGATGACGCGCGCGTTGCAAAACGCCAAGGAACGGCTGGAGGGTGAGAAGGAGGCGCAGCGGCAGCTATTGCTCAAGCTCGAGGAGGCCCACGTCCAGTTGCTGCAGTCGGAAAAGCTGGCATCCATCGGCCAGCTTGCCGCCGGTGTCGCCCACGAGATCAACAACCCCATTGGCTTCATCAACTCCAATCTGGGTACCCTCAGTGAGTATGCCTCGGCGCTGCTAAAGCTCATCGAAACCTATGAGATGGGGGAGGCTCTGTTGCGTGCCAACCCGGAACTGTCCGCCAGGCTCGATGACGTCAAGAAAGAGGCGGATATTGCCTTTGCGCGTGAAGATATCCTCTCACTGATCGACGAATCGATCGAGGGCACCCAGCGGGTCCGGGATATCGTACAGTCTCTACGTGATTTCTCGCGTCCAGGCGAGATGGGTTGGGAAATCGTGGATGTGCAACAGGGCATCAACAGCACGCTCAATGTGGTACGCAACGAAGTCAAGCACAAGGCCGAGGTGGTTCTGGAGTACGGTGACCTGCCACCGGTCGAGTGTCTGCCGTCACAGTTGAATCAGGTCGTGATGAACCTGGTGGTCAACGCCGCCCAGGCGATTCCGGATTACGGGAACATCACCATCAGGACGAGTAGCGACGGCGACCGGATCGCGATAGCGGTCACCGATACCGGTTCCGGTATGGCGGCCGAGACCTGTGCCAAGGTGTTCGATCCGTTCTTTACCACCAAGCCCGTGGGCAAGGGTACCGGTCTCGGCCTCTCCGTGTCGTACAGCATTATCGAACGCCATAACGGCCACATCGATGTACAGAGCGAACCCGGCGTTGGGACGACGTTTACCGTGATCCTGCCGATTCGGCAGACACCGACAACGGAACGCGATGACCTGTCTTCCGGGGCGGGTTAACCATCGTTCGCTCTGACTTTGCCAGATCAGACTGAAGTGGCGCGTGTCTGACACCCGTAGCGGAACGTTATAAACTTCCAAGCAGAGGTTACTGGCCAGTCCTCCGCAAAACCCTTATCGTTGGCTATATATAATCCCCTTTATAGATCTAACAGGTATAAATGGCGCCATGACGACCGCCGATCCTTCCCAAGTCGATGCCGCTGACGATCACGCCCGTCTGGCCGCGTTGCGTGACTTCCCCCGTGGCCAGGTGACGCTGATCGGCGCCGGGCCGGGTGATCCGGAGTTGCTGACCCTGAAGGCCTTGAAGCGCTTGCAGGTGGCGGAAGTGATCCTGCACGACCGCCTGGTGAGCGGTGAAGTGCTGGCGATGGCCAACCCCCGGGCACAGCGGCTCTATGTGGGCAAGGCGCGCTCGCGGCACAGCCTGCCCCAGGACGGCATCAACCGGGCGCTGGTGGAGTGGGCGCGGGCCGGCAAGCGGGTGGTGCGCCTGAAGGGCGGCGATCCCTTCATTTTCGGGCGTGGCGGTGAGGAGCTCGAGGCGCTGGCCGCTGCGGAAGTCGCCTTCGAAGTGATTCCGGGCATCACGGCGGCCTCGGGATGCGCCGCTTATGCGGGGATTCCGCTGACGCATCGCGACCATGCTCAGTCGGTACGGTTCATCACCGGCCACCTGCAGAACGGCAGCTGCGAACTCGACTGGCCGACGCTGGCGCACCCGGGACAGACGCTGGTGTTCTATATGGGCCTCGGCAGCCTGGATATCATTCGCCACCAGCTTCAGGCCCATGGCTTGGCCGGCGAAACACCGCTGGCATTGGTCGAGCAGGGCACGACCGCCCGTCAGCGAGTCCATGTCGGTACCCTGGCGGCTCTGCCGGCGAGTTTGGTGGATGGCGATGTGAAACCGCCGACCCTGATCATCGTCGGTGAGGTCGTCGCGCTGCACGATCGCCTGGCCTGGTTCGACGACGGGCGGGCGACGAGTCGGGGCTGGCAGGAAGGCAAGCATCCGACGCCGCAGTCCAAGAGTCACACCGCCTGAGGAAAGGAAGCACCTGAATGGAACAAGGAGTTCGCTGATGGTAGACAATCACTCGACCTGGCGGGGGCATGGGCGTGCCGCCCCGGTCGGCGTTTGGATATATGGCTTGGCCATGTTGCTGGTGACGGTGCTGCTGTCGGGTTGTGCAAGCCGTGATGTACACCGGACGGGAGCTGTCGATTTCAAGGCCGAGGAGGGGCTGGCCTCCTTTTACGCCGACCGGTACCACGGGCGACGCACCGCCAGTGGCGAGCGCTTCGACCAGCAGGCATTGACCGCGGCGCACCGCACCTTGCCGTTCGGCACGCGCGTCAAGGTGACCCGCCTCGACAACGGTCGCCACACCGTGGTCCGCATCAACGACCGGGGACCTTTCGTACGCGGTCGTATCATCGACCTGTCACGCCAGGCGGCGCGGGAACTGGGCATGGAGGCCGATGGCATGGTCTCGGTACGGATCGCGCCGGCACCCTGATGCCTCCGACTCGATCATCGTCAGCGACGTCATTGGGTCAGGGGTGGGGCCGGCCGGACCAGCGTTGATATTCCCGTGTCCAGCGGGCCAGCAGCGCCTCGCGTTTGAGATCGTCGAGGGTGGCCAGTAGCCCTGGCCCCAGGCGGATCGGGCGCAAGGCCTCGCCCAGGCGGGCGCGTAACTCGTGTGCCGTGCCAGGACCTTCCAGTGCTGGATGCACCGCGCCCAGCGTCGTCTGTTCGCCAATCACCCGTTGTCCCGTCTCGCTGAGCAGGTAGTCGAGAAAGCGTCGCGCCGATTCGGGATGTGGCGCTTCGCGGGGAATGAAAGCCAGGCGCTGGGTGACCAGCGCGTAATCGCGCGGGATCACCATCTCCAGTTGTGGATGGGCGGCGATGAAATCGCTGGCGTAGCTGCCGAGCAGGTTGTAGCCGAGCAGGTAACGTCCCTCTGCCAGTCCTTCGAGCATCTCCCCCGTGGTGCCGACCAGCTCCGCATCGACGCCGCCCAGGGCGGCAATCAGGTCCCAGTAGCGCGGCGACAGGCGCACCTCTTCGATGGCATAGGTGTAGCCGGCACCGCTGCGTGCCGGGTCGTAGGTCACCACGCGTCCGCGTAGCGCCTGGTGGCGGGCTTCCAGCAGGTTCAACAGGTCGGCGTGGCTGGTGATGGCGCCGAAGCGTTCGGCCAGCTCGCGGCGATAGACGATGACGATCGGTTCGAAGGTGAGGCCGAACAATTCCCGACGCCAGCGTGCCCAGGCCGGCCAGGCATCGGCGCTCGGTGTCCTCAGCGGCTGGGCATGGCCGTCGTTGGCCAGCCGGTACTGCCAGGGCATGGCCGAGGAAATCACCAGGTCGGCCTTGTCCTCGTCTTCTTCGAGAAAGTGACGATGCAGCTCGAGGGTGGTGAAGTTGCGGTAGTGCAGTTCGATATCGGGATGACGCTGGTGGAAATCTTCCAGCAGCGGTTGGATGTACGGCAGGTCCAGGGCGCCATGGACGCTCAGCGAGAGTGAATTTTCGCCATCGCGAGGTTCGGCAGGAAAGTGCAGCGTTTCGTCGGCCAGCCCTGGAAGGCTCAGCCACGCCAGGCACAGGAACAGGCACAGAGACTTGATCATCGGCGATCTCCCATGAAGCGCAGCGCCGCGCGCAGGCCCTTGCCATCTCCGGCGTCGCTCAGCACCAGGCGTGCCCGGTGAGTGCGAGCGATGCCATCGACGATGGCCAGCCCCAACCCCGAGCCTTCGACATCATCGCGACCGCGGTAAAAGGGGCGCAACACCATCAGCCGTTTCTCCGCAGGAATGCCCGGGCCGTCGTCTTCGACCTCCAGGGTGGGAGGGGCAGCCAGGACCCGCACGGTGATGCGTCTGGCGCCATAGCGTCGGGCATTGTCGATCAGGTTGCTCAGCGCTTCTTCGAGCTGCCAGTCGATGCCATCGATCATGACCGGCTCGTCGGTGGTTTCGACGCCGATATCGATGCCGTCGCGATGACAGGCGCTCAAGGCGCTGCGCGTCGCGCTGCGGGCGATGGCATTGAGATCCAGGCGTTGCAGGTTGGGCGTCGCTTCGGGATTGTTGAGGTGGGTCAGCGACAGCAGTTGCACCGCCAGACGAGCGGTGCTGGCACTGGTGGACTGCATGGCCTGCAAGGCCGTGTGCCAGGCCTGGGGGTTATCCTGACGCAGTGCCAGCTCGGCGCGAGCGGAGAGACCGGCCAAGGGCGTGCGCAGTTGGTGGGAGGCATCGCCGATGAAGCGTTCCTGATTGGCACGCACCCGGCGCATGCGCGCAAGCAGTTCGTTGAGTGTTTCGCGCAGTTCGGCGAGTTCGCGTGGCAACGGCAATTCCAGTGGCGCCAAGGTGCGTGGATCGCGCGCCCGAATGGCGCGCCGCAGACGGGTCAGCGGGGACAGGGCGGAGCGCACTGCCAGCAGCACCACGATCACCGCCAACCCCGCCATGGCGGCAATGTAGGCCAGGTTGCCACGGAACAGGGAGAGCGTCAGCGCCCGGCGTCCCTCACGGGTATGCGCCACCCGTACCTCGAATCGCTCGCGCAGGCTCCAGTCTTCCAGGCGGGTGCGACGAATGCCCTGGCGCAGGGGCAGGCCATGCCACTCGACATTGCGATAGTGCAAGGTATCGCCTGTGTCACTGTCGCCGCGTGGGTCGCCTGGCAGGCGGGCATTGCCGGTGATGAAGTTGCCATCGCCATCGAACAGGGCGTAGAACACGCGTTCTTCGGCACTGGTGGCGAGCATCTCCAGTGCCGCCGGTGGTAGATCGAGCCACAGTCGTTCGTTTTGCCACTGGACCTGTTCGGCGATGGCCAGGGTAGCGGCTTCCAGCAGGCGGTCGAAGGCGCGATCGGCGGTTCGTCGGGCATCCAGGTAGGCTTGCACCAGCATCAGGGTGCCCAGCATCACCAAGGGCAGCAACAGCCAGGCCAGCAGGCGGCGGTAGAGGCTGCCCTGCGCCTTCACGGCGCCTCCAGCAGATAGCCCAGGCCGCGCACGGTGCGGACCTCCACTTGGCTGCCGGCGAGCCGGCGTCTCAGGCGGTGAATGTAGACCTCGATGGCGTTGTCGCCCATGGCGTCACCGGCGAAGGCTTCCTCGGTGAGTCGTGCCTTGTCCACCGGTTCACCGGTATGGCGCATCAGGCAGCTCAGCAGCCGCTGTTCGCGAGGCGGCAGGTTGAGGGGGGTGCCGTCCAGCGTGAAGCGCTGGGTCAGGGCATCGAAGGCCAGTACGCCCACTTGCAGGCTGTGGCCGCGGGCCTGGCGACGCAGCAGGGCGCGCACTCGGGCCTCGAGCTCATCCAGGGCGAAGGGCTTGGCCAGGTAGTCGTCGGCTCCCAGGTCAAGGCCGCGTACGCGGTCTTCGATGGCGCCACGGGCAGTGAGGATCAGCACCGGCGTCTCGCTGTCCTGGTGACGCAGGGCCGCGAGTACGTCCAGGCCGCTGCAACCCGGCAGGTTGAGATCCAGCAGGATCAGGTCATAGCCGTGGTTGGGGTTGGCAAGACACTGCCGGGCGGCAACGCCGTCGGCGATGGTCGTGACCCGGTAATCCTCTTGCTGCAGAGCGTCGCCGAGCGTTTCGGCGAGCAACGCGTCGTCTTCGACCAACAGGAGCTTCATCGTGGGCCTCGCTCGGGTTCACCGACAGGTCGTCGCGCAAGTTCGGCCATGGCGGCATCGAGGTGATGCATGGCGTTGTCGCGGGACAGACGCCCGGCTGGGCCGGAGAGGGTCAGCCATAGTGACAAGCCGTCGGACCAAGTGTCCAGTGATCGACATAGCATAAAGCCGCCGGGGAGTTCCAGCGCGGGCTCATCGTCCTTGACCACCGTCCAGCGCATGCCGGGGCGCAGGTCGTGACGCAAGCTGGTATCGGGCAGTGTGACCAATCGGCACTCGGCGTGGCCCATGTCGACTTCGAGCAGGGCGGCGGTTTCGCCGCTGCGCTCGGCCAGGGTGTCCAGTATCGGTTGTATCCAGGCGGCCAGTTGGCGGCTGGGCAGGTGGCGACGCGACAGGCGTACCGGTGTGTGGCCGAGCCGATAACGCCCGTCCTGGCCGCGCTGGACATAATCGAAGCGTTCGAGCGAACCCAGCAGCCGTAGCAGTGTGCTCTTGTAGAAGCCGGTGGCATTCGCCAAGTCGGCCAGCGTGAAGTGATCCTGGGGAGAGTCGAAGGCTTCGAGCACCGTCAGCGCTCGTTCCACGGCCTCGACGCGGTCTTGTGCCATGTGATGACGATGCCTCCTCGAACGGGCAAAGGGGTTCAACTTTGGTCGTAATGGCGCTTTTTCGCGTTGACGTTCCATAACGCGACGCCTAACTTTCCATTCTAAGGAACGTTGTTCTGCCTTACAGAATTGTAAGGTAAGTGACAGCCTTCCGGCAAGCGTGAATTTTCATTTCCAAGTCCAACCAGGATCAAAAGGGGAAAACAACAATGTCGATGAGAACGCCTCTCAAGTTGTTTGCTGCCGCAACTCTGACACTGACTTCCAGCATGGCCATGGCCTTCGAACCGCAGGGCAAGGTCGAATGCCTGGCGCCCGCCGATCCCGGTGGCGGCTGGGATTTCACCTGTCGCAGCGTGGGCAACGTGCTCGAAGAGCTCGATCTGGTACCGCGTAGCGTGCAGACCATCAACATGGCTGGCGCTGGTGGCGGGGTCGCTTATGCCCACACCGTGAGCAAGCGGGCCGGTGACGAGCAACTGCTGGTCGCCGCTTCCACTGCCACCACCACGCGCCTTGCCCAGGGACAGTTCCCGGGCATGAATGCCGATATGGTCAACTGGATCGGTGCCCTGGGTGCCGACTACGGTGTCATCGGCGTGTCGAAGGATGCCGAATACCAGGATCTGCCGGCATTGATGGAGGCGCTCAAGGAGGACCCGCGCAGCGTCAAGTTTGCCGGTGGTAGCGCCAAGGGCGGCTGGGACCATCTCAAGGTGCTGATCGCTGCGAAAGCGGCGGGCGTCGAGAATCTGCCGCGGATCCCCTACCTGTCGTACAACAACGGCGGCGAGGCCCTGACCCAGGTGATCGGTGGGCATGTCGATGCCTTCACCGGTGATATTTCCGAGGCCCAGGGCTTCATGGAGTCCGGCGACCTGCGCGTGCTGGCCGTGCTCTCCGAAGAGCGCCTGCCCGGCGACTTCTCCGACATTCCCACCGCCCGTGAGCAGGGTATCGACGCCCTGGGTCCCAACTGGCGTGGCTTCTACATGCCAGCGGACATCTCCGACGATGCCAAGCAGTACTGGATCGATGCCATGGATACCATCTACGACAGCGAAGAATGGCAAAACGTCATGACCCAGAACGGCCTGATGCCCTTCCACATGAGCGCTGGCGAGTTCGAGAACTTCGTCAAGTCGCAGATTCAATCCATTGAAGACCTGTCCAAAGATATCGGGTTGATTCAGTAATGACCTTCAACGACCGCATCTTCGGGGTCCTGATGATCGTCCTGGCCGTCGCGTACGGCTGGGGCGCCACCCAGTTCCCGGAACCCTTCGGCGGGACCGAGGCTGTCGGTTCCGATACCTTCCCCCTCTTGCTGGCAGTGGTGCTGGCGCTCTCGAGCCTCTACATGATCGTGCGTCCCGACCCGGATAATGCCTGGCCGTGGAGCCGCACCGGCGTCGAGCTGATCGTCGCCGTGGTGGTGTTGGTACTCTACGCCATGCTGCTGCAGCCGCTGGGCTTCATCATCAGCACCATCCTGGCAGTGGGCACGCTGTGCTGGCGCATGGGCGCGCGGCCGGTCAAGGCGTATGTCACCGGGGCCGTCGCCGGCGTGGTGGTGTTCCTGCTGTTCAATTTCGCGCTCGACCTGTCGCTGCCGTTGGGTCTGCTCGAGTTCCTGGAGGTGAGCTGATGGAAACCCTGGGCTTTCTGATCGACGGGTTCGGCGTGGCGCTGGCCCCGCATAACCTGATGTTCGCCCTGCTGGGGGCCTTCCTGGGTACCCTGATCGGCGCGCTGCCGGGGCTAGGGCCGGCCAACGGCGTGGCGATCCTGATTCCGCTGGCGTTCAGCCTGGGGCTGGCGCCGGAGACCGCGCTGATCATGCTCACCGCGGTCTATGCCGGCGCCATGTACGGTGGGCGCATTTCGTCGATCCTGCTGAATATTCCCGGCGATGAGCCGGCGATGATGACCTGTCTCGACGGCTATCCCATGGCCCAGAAGGGCAAGGCCGCCGAAGCGTTGGCGATCTCCGCCGTGGCCTCGTTCATGGGCAGCCTGATCGCCACGATAGGCCTGATCCTGCTGGCCCCGCTATTGGCCAAGTTCGCCCTGACCTTCGGCCCCGCCGAGTACTTCGCGCTGTTCCTGCTGGCTTTCGCCACCTTGGGTGGGATCACCGGCAAGAACCCCATGAAGACGGTGGTCGCTGCCGCCATCGGCCTGATGATCGCCACCGTGGGCATCGACTCCACCGGGGTGCAGCGCTACACCTTCAACGTGCTGGAACTCTATGAAGGGGTCGACTTCATCATCGCCATCGTCGGCCTGTTCGCCATCTCCGAGCTGCTGTTCTTCATCGAGGAGCGCGCCGGCGGCGGCAAGGCAAAGATGGTCGTCAACAAGCTGAAGCTGTCGTGGAAGGACATCCGCGACATCATGCCCTCGAGCATCCGCGGCGGGGTCCTGGGCTTCATCGCCGGGGTATTGCCGGGCGCGGGCGCCTCGCTGGGCAGCTTCATCAGCTATACCCTGGAGAAGCGCGTGTTGGGGCGCAAGGGACGCTTCGGCGAGGGTGACCCGCGCGGGGTCGCCGCCCCCGAAGCGGGCAACAATGGCGCCTCCAGCGGGGCCCTGGTGCCCATGCTGACGCTGGGCGTGCCGGGCAGCGGCACCACCGCCGTGCTGCTGGCGCTGCTGATCTCGCTGAACATCACCCCGGGACCGCTGATGTTCACCCAGAACGCGGACATCGTATGGGGCGTGATCGCGGCGCTGCTGATCGGCAACTTCCTGCTGCTGGTGCTCAACATCCCGCTGGTGGGCATCTTCGTCAAGCTGTTGTCGGTGCCGCCGATGTACCTGCTGCCGATCGTGACCATGGTCGCGTTCGTAGGGATCTACTCGATCAGCAACACCACCTTCGATCTGTATTTCATGGTGGTGTTCGGTATCGCCGGCTATCTCTTCCGCAAGCTGGAAATTCCCTTGGTGCCGATCATCCTCGGCCTGTTGCTGGGGCCCGAGATGGAGAAGAACCTGCGCCATGCGCTGGATATCTCCGATGGCGACTGGACGGTGCTGTGGGGCAGCGGCCTGGCCATTGGCCTGTGGGTCTTCGCCATTCTGGGACTGCTCCTGCCGTATATCGTCGGTCCTATCCTGCGTCGCCGCATGCGGCAGCAGGTAGGCGAAGCGGGCGCTCAGTCCGACTGACAGGGAAGGCTCGAAGCGCCATCAAGCGTGAGGCGGGGGTGTCGGCATACCGATGCCCCCGCTGTCTTTTCGGCCTCGCACAGGAGGCGGACCTGGTATGCGGCGAAGGTCGGCATGACAGCGTATTCGTGCTGATCTAGAATTCAAGCAAGCGTTTGAATCATGCTGAAGGACCTGCTTCCCAGGGATCCGATTCCAGGAGATTGCCGATGGCCAGTTACCAAGCCCCGTTGCGCGATATGCGCTTCATTCTCGACGAGGTGTTTCAGGCTTCGCAGGAGTGGTCGACCATGCCGGCGACCCAGGAATTGGGAATGGACCTGGTCGAGGCAATTCTTGAAGAAGGCGCACGAGTCGTACAGGCCGAACTGTTCCCCCTCAACCAGAGCGGCGATGCAGAGGGATGTCACTTCGACAAGGGAGAGGTAACCACGCCGAAGGGATTCAAGTCGGCTTTCGAGACGCTGGCCCAAGGCGGCTGGTGGGGGCTGGGCGGTAACCCGGAATACGACGGACAGGGCATGCCCAAGATGCTGACCGTCGCTTTCGAGGAAATGCTCTATGCCGCCAACGCCAGCTTCGCGCTCTACCCGGCGCTCAATACCGGCGCGGCACTGCTGCTCGACCACCACGCATCCGACGCCATCAAGCGCCTCTATTTGCCGAGGATGTATGCCGGGGAGTGGCTCGGCACCATGTGCCTGACCGAGCCTCACTGCGGCACCGACCTTGGATTGATCAAGACGCGTGCCGTGCCTGAGGAGGGAGGTACCTACCGCATCACCGGCAACAAGATATGGATCACCGGCGGCGAGCATGACATGGCCGACAACATCGTCCACCTGGTGCTGGCCAAGTTGCCCGATGCGCCCCAGGGCAGTCGCGGTATCTCACTGTTCCTGGTGCCCAAGTTCCTGGTCAATGCCGATGGTTCGCTGGGTGAGCGCAATGCCCTCGGCTGCGGCGGCCTGGAGCACAAGATGGGCATCAAGGGCAGCGCGACTTGCGTGATGAACTTCGACGGTGCACAGGGCGTGCTGATCGGCGAGCCTCATCAGGGATTGGCAACCATGTTCACCATGATGAACTACGAACGCCTGTCGATCGGCATCCAGGGTCTGGGGTTGGGCGAGGTGGCCTACCAGAGCGCCATGGACTTCGCCCGCGAGCGCTTGCAGAGCCGTGCCCCGCGGGGAGCCGTAGCGCCCGACAAGCCTGCCGACCCCATTCTGGTGCATCCCGACGTGCGCCGCATGGCGCTCAATGTACGCGCCTGGAATGAAGGCGGTCGCGCCTTTGCCGCCTTCGTGGCCAGCCAGCTCGATCGCGCCAAGTACCATCCCGATGGCGAGGCCCACGCCGCCGCCGACGATCTGGTGGCACTGCTCACGCCGGTGGCCAAGGCCTTCCTCACCGACCGGGGCTTCGATGCCACGGTGGAGGCCCAGCAGATCTATGGCGGTAGCGGTTATTGCGTCGAGTGGGGCGCCGAGCAGTACGTGCGCGATGCCCGTATCGCCATGGTCTATGAGGGTACCAACGGCATTCAGGCCATGGATCTGGTGGGGCGCAAGCTGTTCCGCAACCAAGGGGCTTACCTGGCCCGCTTCGGCGCGGCCATGCGAGCCGATATGGCAGGAGAGGTGCCCGACGAACTTGACGCCTTCCACCAGGCCGGTCGGCGTGAGCTGACGCGTCTCGAGGAGGTGACCGCCGGCTTGCTCGACCGGGCCGTCGATCACCCCGAAGAACTGGGGGCGGCCGCTGCCGATTACCTCGACCTGCTTGGCCACGTAGCCTATGCCTGGATGTGGTGGAAGATGGCCCGCGCCGCTCACCAGGGGCTGGCTGTGCAGGGACCTGCCGGTGCGGACTTCTATCGTGCCAAGCTGGCGGTGGGGCGCCACTTCATCGAGCGGATGCTGCCACGCACCGAGGCCCTGGCGCGACAGATCCAGGCCGGTGCCGAACCTCTGATGGCCCTCGAGGAGGAGGCCTTTTACCCACAGTAAGCATCGGGTCCCTATCGTCAAGACGCTTCTGGAGACATGGCGCCGGCTTCCTGCCGGCGCTTTCGTGTACGGATGCACCACGAAAGCGCGCCATCCATCGCAGCCGCTCCATTTCAGAGCGCTGCGGGTTGCCATGTGCACCGATACGGTGCCTTGCGAAGCATGAAAAATCCATGATGGTAAATGTAATCATCTGATTTGAAATGTCTTTCTGTGTCGGTCACCGATTTGGCACATCCCTTGCGACAAGCAGGTGGACGACATCCATCCCGGAGTCATCCCCCGCTGGAACTGACGCGATAACAATCAGACTCGCAAGGAGAATCGTGTGAACAATACGACGTTTTCCCCCCGTTGGCTGGCCGCCGTACTCTCGTCCCTCGCCTTGAGCGGCCCGGCGCTGGCCCAGGAAGATCCCATCAAGGTCGGCATCCTGCATTCGCTGTCCGGCACCATGGCGATCAGTGAGTCGACCCTCAAGGACACCATGGAAATGCTGATCGAACAGCAGAACGAGCGGGGTGGCCTGCTGGGACGCCAGCTCGAGCCGGTGGCGGTCGATCCGGCCTCCAATTGGCCGTTGTTCGCTGAGAAGGCACGCGAACTGCTGGCCCAGGAAAAGGTCGACGTGATCTTCGGCAACTGGACCTCTGTATCGCGCAAATCCGTGCTGCCGGTGGTCGAGGAACTCAATGGCTTGCTGTTCTATCCCGTGCAGTACGAAGGCGAGGAGTCCTCGGAAAACGTCTTCTACACCGGCGCTGCGCCCAATCAGCAGGCCATTCCCGCCGTCAACTACCTGATGAACGAGGTGGGCGTCGAGCGCTGGGTGCTGGCGGGTACCGATTATGTCTATCCGCGCACCACCAACAAGATCCTCGAGGCCTATCTCAAGGGACATGGCGTCGCCGATGAAGACATCATGATCAACTACACGCCCTTCGGGCACTCCGATTGGCAGAACATCGTTGCCGAGATCAAGCGCTTCGGCAGCGAGGGAAAGAAGACCGCGGTGGTGTCGACCATCAATGGCGATGCCAACGTGCCGTTCTATCGTGAGTTGGGTAACCAGGGCATCGATGCCGCCGATATCCCGGTGGTGGCATTCTCGGTCGGTGAGCAGGAGCTCTCGGGCATCGACACCGGTCCTCTGGTCGGTCACCTGGCGGCCTGGAACTACTTCATGAGTGTCGATACCGATGCCAACTACGACTTCATCGATGCCTGGATCGACTACACCGGCGATGACATGGCGGTCACCAACGATCCCATGGAAGCGCATTACATCGGCTTCAACATGTGGCTGGAGGCGGTGCGCAAGGCCGGTACCACCGATGTCGACGCGGTCAAGGACGCCATCATCGGCGTGACCGTACCCAACCTTTCCGGTGGCTATGCGGCGATGATGCCCAACCACCACATCACCAAGCCGGTGCTGATCGGCGAGATCCAGGATAACGGCCAGTTCGACATCGTGTGGCAGACGCCGTCCACCGTGGCCGGCGATGCCTGGTCCGACTACCTGGAGGGCTCGCGTGACCTGATGGCCGACTGGCAGGCACCGATGCGGTGCGGCAACTTCAACGCGGCCACCGGCTCCTGTGGTGGCAGCACCGCCGTGGAAGAAGCCCAGGCCGCCCTGGCGGAATGATCGTGTCATAACAACCGTTACCCCGGGCCCTCTTGGACTGCGTGTCGAGGGCCCGGTCATCACGCCACTCGATAGGAAATTCCCATGAAGATCCCTTTGCCGTGCATGAAAAGGATCGTCGACTCATGGCTATTGCTGTGCTTGCTGGCCTGTCTGCCGTCTTTGGCAATGGCCCAGGACGAACGGGCGACAGCAGTGCTCGACGCATTGGACGTCACGTCATATGCCGCCAAGGGGCAGGCTATCGAAACCCTTGCCGGCAGCGGCGACGAGCGCACCCGGCACTGGCTCGAAGCGTTACTCGACGGCAAGCTGCAGCGCCATAAGGAGAGCGGTCGCTTTGTCGTGGTGCTCGAGAACCGCGGTCGTCATTGGCCGGTCGAGGATGCGCTCACCGGAGAGGATCTTGGCAAGATGTCGCGCCGCGAGCTTGACCGAATCGGCATCAACAACGCGCTGCGCGGCCAACTGCAGAGCACCCTGGCAGTCCTCGACCTGAGAGTCGATGACGTCGAGGCACGACGCGACGCCGCCGCGCGCCTGGTCGGTGAAGTCGACGATGAGCTCGCCGGCCCTCTGGCCGAGGTGCTCGAGGACGAGCGGAACGCCGATGTCCGCCGCTACCTGGGCCACGCCCTGGCCATTCATCGTCTCGAACAGGGCGACCTCTCCGCCGTCGAGGCGCTTGCCGGCAGCCTCGACAGCAAGGTCCGGGCGGCGCTCAATGAGGCGACAAGAGGCGATGACGCCGAATTGGCCGATGCCGCACGGCAGGCGCTGGCCAGCATCGAGCAGAAGCTCAAGCTCAATCGCGGACTGGAAACCCTGTACTTCGGCCTGTCGCTGGGCTCAGTGCTGGTACTCGCCGCCATCGGCCTGGCCATCACCTTCGGGGTGATGGGCGTGATCAACATGGCGCACGGCGAGTTGATCATGCTGGGGGCCTACAGCAGTTGGGCGATGCAACAACTGTTGCCAGGCCAGCCCGGACTGGCGGTGATCCTGTCGATCCCCGTGGGTTTCCTGATGGCGGCGCTGGTTGGAATCGCCATCGAACGCAGCGTCATTCAGCATCTCAAGGGTCGCCCCCTGGAAACCCTGCTGGCCACGTTTGGCGTCAGCCTGATCCTCCAGCAGCTGGTGCGCACCTTGGTGTCACCACTGAACCGCACCGTGGTCACACCCGAGTGGATGAGCGGCTCGCTGGCAATCAACGAGGCGCTGTCACTGACCTTGAACCGGCTCTACGTGCTGGGTTTCGCGTTGGTGGTGTTCGCCGGTCTGATGCTGGTGATGCGGCGGACCCGGCTGGGCCTGGAAGTGCGCGCCGTGACCCAGAATCGCGCGATGGCGCGCGCCATGGGCATCCGCGCCACCCGCGTGGACATCCTGACGTTCGCCCTGGGCTCGGGAGTCGCCGGCCTGGCCGGGGTGGCGCTGGCACAGCTGACCAATGTCGGGCCCAACCTGGGGCAGAGCTACATCATCGACTCCTTCATGGTGGTGGTGTTCGGCGGCGTCGGCAATCTATGGGGCACCCTGGTGGCCGGCCTGTCGCTGGGAGTGATCAACCAGGTGCTCGAACCCTGGGCGGGGGCCGTGCTGGCCAAGATCCTGGTGCTCGTGTTCATCATCCTGTTCATCCAGAAACGCCCCCGCGGACTCTTCCCGCAGAAGGGCCGGGCCGCGGAGGGCTGACAGACCATGTGGCTGACACAACCATTCACGGAGCGGTCGACGCAGTGCTTCCTTGGTAGCCTGGTGGTGGCACTGGCGGTAGTGACGGTGCTCAACCTCGCCTTGCCGGCCGATCATCCGCTGCATGTCTCGACCTATACCGTGACGCTGCTGGGCAAGTACTTGACCTACGCCCTGTTGGCGGTGGCGGTGGACCTGGTGTGGGGTTACCTGGGGATTCTCAGCCTGGGTCACGGTGCCTTCTTCGCCCTGGGCGGCTACGCGATGGGCATGTACCTGATGCGCCAGATCGGCGATCGCGGCGTCTATGGTCACCCGGTGCTGCCGGACTTCATGGTGTTCCTCAACTGGGACAGCCTGCCCTGGTACTGGCACGGCTTCGACATGGCCTGGTTCGCCTTCCCGATGGTGCTATTGGCGCCCGGCGCGCTGGCGCTGGTGTTCGGATTCCTGGCGTTCCGCTCGCGGGTCACCGGGGTTTACCTGTCGATCATCACCCAGGCACTGACCTTTGCCCTGATGCTGGCCTTCTTCCGCAACGAGATGGGCTTCGGTGGCAACAATGGTCTCACCGACTTCAAGGAACTGCTGGGTTTCAACCTGAGAAGCGACGCGACCCGCCTGGGACTGTTCCTCGCCTCGGGTATCGCACTGGCACTGGGTTATGTCGTGTGTCGTGTCATCGTCGGCAGCAAGCTGGGCCGGGTCTGCGTGGCTTCTCGTGACGCCGAGGCGCGCACGCGCTTCCTCGGCTATCGGGTCGAGCGGGTGCAGCTGTTCGTGTTCGTGGTGTCGGCGATGCTGGCGGGGGTGGCGGGGGCTCTCTACGTACCTCAAGTGGGGATCATCAACCCCAGCGAGTTTTCGCCGCTGTTCTCGATCGAGATCGTGGTGTGGGTGGCGCTGGGTGGCCGTGCCACGCTCTACGGCGCGGTAATCGGGGCCATACTGGTCAATTATGCCAAGACGGTGTTCACCGGCGTGATGCCCGACGCCTGGCTGTTCGCGCTGGGCGGCCTGTTCGTGGTCGCCACGGTACTGCTGCCCAAGGGCATCGCCGGGTTATTGGGGCGCAGCGGCAAGGAGGTAACCGCATGAACTTGATCCAGTCGCTCGCGCAGCGTGATCGCGTCTTCGATTTCCTGGTGCCGGTGCAGTCGCCGGTGGACGTGCGTCACGGTCCCATTCTGTACCTGGAGGACGTCAGCGTGAGCTTCGATGGCTTCAAGGCCATCGATAATCTCAATCTCACCATCGACGATGGTGAGCTGCGCTGCATCATCGGCCCCAACGGCGCCGGCAAGACCACCATGATGGACATCATCACCGGCAAGACCCGCCCCGATAGCGGCCGGGTATGGTTCGGCAGCCGCCATGACCTGCTGACCATGAACGAGCCGGAGATCGCCTCGCTGGGGATAGGCCGCAAGTTCCAGAAACCCACCGTCTTCGAGGCGCTTTCCGTGTTCGAGAACCTGGAGTTGGCGATGAGTGCCGACAAGCGAGTTCTGCCGACACTAACGGCGCGCATGAACGGCGAGATTCGCAGCCGTATCGACGAAGTACTCGAGATGACGGGCCTCGTCGAGCTACGCCAGCGCTTGGCAGGAATTCTTTCTCACGGCCAGAAGCAATGGCTGGAAATCGGCATGCTGTTGATGCAGCGCCCGCGTCTGTTGCTGGTCGATGAACCGGTGGCCGGCATGACCGAGCAGGAAATGGAGCGTACCGCCGCACTGCTCACCGGTCTCGCCGGCAAGCAGTCGGTGGTGGTCGTCGAACACGACATGGGATTCGTGCGTTCCATCGCCCGCCAGGTAACGGTATTGCATCAGGGCAGTGTGCTGGCCGAGGGCAGCATGGACCAGGTGCAGAATGATCCGCGGGTGATCGAGGTCTACCTCGGCGAAAGCGAGGAGGCCGCCTGATGCTCAAGGTCGACGGGCTCAACCAGTACTACGGCGAGAGCCACACCCTGTGGGATCTCGATCTCGAGGTGCCGCAGGGGGCATGCACCTGCGTCATGGGCCGCAACGGCGTGGGCAAGACCACCTTGCTCAAGTGTGTGATGGGTGAGGTCGCCAGTGGCAGTCTCCTGTTCGCCGGTGACGTGGAATTGACCAAACGGCACGTCGAGGATCGCGCGCGACTGGGCATCGGCTATGTGCCGCAGGGCCGGCAGATCTTCCCGCTGCTGACGGTGGAGGAGAACCTGCGCACCGGCCTCGCGGCCCGCAGCGACGGCAAGCGTGGCAACGGCCGCAACACCATCCCCGAACGCGTCTATGAGCTGTTTCCGGTGCTCGAGGAAATGCGCCACCGGCGTGGCGGCGACCTGTCCGGGGGGCAGCAGCAGCAGTTGGCCATCGGCAGGGCGCTGGTGATCGAGCCGCGGCTGTTGATCCTCGACGAACCAGGAGAGGGCATCCAGCCCAATATCGTCACCCAGATCGGTGAGGTGATCCGCAAGTTGATTCGCGAGGATGGCCTGACCGTACTGCTGGTCGAGCAGAAGCTGCCTTTCGCCCGCAAGTATGCCGACCGCTTCGTGATCATGGATCGCGGCCGCCAAGTGGCCAAGGGACCGATTGCCGAGCTGTCCGACGCACTGATCAAGCGACACCTGACGGTATGACCATGATCGAGACGCTCGAGTCCCGCAGGGTGGACAACCCCTCCGGCCACCGCTTCGATGACCAGCGCCGTTGGGCCGCCTCGCTGACGCTGGGTTTCCAGGCGCGGCCGGAGAAGGGGGGGAGCGTTACCCGACTGACCCGCGCTCGTCACCAGGGCCCGCTGCGGGTCCAGCGTCCCTTCTATCCGGAAGGACAGGGCGGGGCCTGTCATGTCTATCTGTTGCATCCTCCCGGCGGGCTGGTCAGCGGCGATGCCCTGAGCATTTCGGCCCGGGTGGGCGAGGGCGGCCACGCTCTGCTGACCACACCGGCAGCGGCCAAGCTCTATCGTGCGGACAGCCACGAGGTCGCCTGGGAGCAGCACTCGCATCTCAGGGTGGCAGATGGCGCTATTCTTGAATGGCTACCGCAGGAGACGCTGTGCTTCGACGGCTCTCGGGGCGAGCAGAGCACCACCATCGAGCTTGCCGGCTCGGCGCATTGCCTGGGCTGGGAAATCATGGCACTCGGCCGCCCGGCAAGCGACTTGCCGTTCGTCTCAGGACATGTCGAGCAGCGCTTTCGCCTGACCCGCGACGGCCGCCCGTTGTGGCTGGAACGTCAGCCGCTGGATCCCCGGCATCCGCGTTTTCAGGGTCGCTGGGGGCAGGGCGGCGCTACGGTGCAGGCCACGTTGTGGGCGGTGGGGCTCGACGACGCTCAGGCCAGCGTGGAAGCCGTGCGCGAGGCGTTGCCCGCGACATCCCAGTGGGCGGTGACCCAGCGCCATGGGGTGCTGCTGCTGCGCTACCTCGGCGATTCACGCAACCAGGCCTGGGAGCTGTGCCAGCGTGCCTGGGAGGTGTTGCGACCGCTGATGCTCGGCCGCGAGGCCTGTGTGCCGCGGATCTGGTTGACGTAACGGCACTTCGTGCTGGCAACGGGTGACGAGCAGCGGGCATCGAGCACAATACTGCCGAAGCTCGAAGCTCGAAGCTCGAAGCTCGAAGCTCGAAGCTCGAAGCTCGAAGCTCGAAGCTCGAAGCTCGAAGCTCGAATTTCAACGACATGGTTAGGGAGACGCCTGCATGGAACTGACCCCCAGAGACAAGGACAAGCTGCTGCTGTTCACCGCCGCGTTGCTTGCCGAGCGTCGCAAGGCCCGCGGCCTCAAGCTCAACTATCCCGAGGCGGTGGCCTTGATCAGCGCCGAGATCATGGAAGGTGCCCGTGACGGCAAGAGCGTCGCCGAATTGATGAGTGCCGGTCGCGAGATCCTCGGTCGTGACGATGTCATGGAGGGCGTGGCCGAGATGGTCGATGAGGTGCAGGTCGAAGCCACCTTCCCCGACGGCACCAAGTTGGTGACCGTGCATAACCCCATCGTCTAAGGAGCGCACCATGATTCCCGGTGAGTACCAATTGAAGGACGGCGAAATCGAGCTCTGCGCCGGGCGCGAACGCATTACCGTCGAGGTTGCCAACACCGGCGATCGGCCGGTCCAGATCGGTTCGCACTACCACTTTGCCGAAGCCAATCCGGCGCTGGTCTTCGATCGTGACAAGGCCCGTGGCTATCGTCTCGACGTGGCCGCCGGTACGGCGATTCGCTTCGAACCCGGCCAATCGCGCGAGGTGACGCTGATTCCCTACGCCGGAGAGCGCCGTATCTATGGTTTCCGTGGCGAAGTAATGGGCGGCCTACCCTCTAAGGCACCCGGTGCCGCGCCAGGGACAGGAGGGAAGGCATGAAGATCACCCGCCAGGCCTATGCCGACATGTACGGGCCGACCACCGGCGACCGTGTGCGTCTGGGCGACACCGAGCTGTGGATCGAGGTCGAGTGCGACGCCACCCATTACGGTGACGAGGTCAAGTTCGGCGGTGGCAAGGTGATTCGCGATGGCATGGGGCAGAGCCAGCGCATCGACGCCGCCGTGATGGATACCGTGATCACCAACGCCTTGATTCTCGACTGGTGGGGCATCGTCAAGGCCGACGTGGGTCTCAAGGCCGGGCGCATCGCGGCCATCGGCAAGGCAGGCAACCCCGATACCCAGCCGGATGTCGAGATCGTCATCGGCCCGGGGACCGAGATCGTCGCCGGCGAAGGCAAGATCCTCACCGCAGGCGCCCTGGACGCGCATATCCACTTCATCTGCCCGCAACTGGTGGAAGAAGCGCTGATGAGCGGAATCACCACCATGCTCGGTGGCGGCACGGGACCTGCCACCGGTACCAATGCCACCACCTGCACGCCGGGTGCCTGGCATCTCGGCAAGATGCTGCAGGCGGTCGATGACATGCCGATGAACATCGGCTTTCTGGGCAAGGGCAATGCCAGCCTGCCGGAAGCTCTGGAAGCCCAGCTCGAGGCGGGTGCCATGGGGCTCAAGCTGCACGAGGATTGGGGGACCACCCCGGCCGCCATCGACAACTGCCTGAGTGTGGCCGACAAGTACGATGTGCAGATCGCGATTCACACCGACACCTTGAACGAGTCGGGCTTCGTCGAGGACACCCTGGCGGCCTTCAAGGAACGTTGCATCCACACCTACCACACCGAGGGCGCCGGGGGTGGCCATGCCCCGGACATCATCACCGCCTGCGCCAAGGACTACGTCCTGCCCTCGTCCACCAACCCGACGCGGCCTTATACGGTGAACACCATCGACGAGCATCTCGACATGCTGATGGTCTGCCATCACCTCGACCCCAATATCCCCGAGGACGTGGCGTTCGCCGATTCGCGCATTCGCCGCGAGACCATCGCTGCCGAGGATATCCTCCACGACATGGGCGTGATCTCGATGATCTCCTCGGATTCCCAGGCCATGGGGCGGGTCGGCGAGGTGGTGTGCCGTACCTGGCAGACCGCCCACAAGATGAAGGTTCAGCGGGGCTTGTTGCCGGAAGACGAGACACTCGGCGCCGATAACTTCCGTGCCAGGCGCTATATCGCCAAGTACACCATCAACCCGGCCATCACCCACGGCATCGCCCACGAGGTGGGTTCGGTGGAAGTCGGCAAGCTGGCCGACCTGGTGCTGTGGGACCCGGCCTTCTTCGGCGTCAAGCCGGCGCTGATCCTCAAGGGCGGCATGATCGCCGCGGCGCCGATGGGCGACCCCAACGCCTCGATCCCCACACCGCAGCCGGTGCACTACCGTTACATGTTCGGCGCCTTGGGGCGCGCCGCGAGCCAGATCCGCCGGAGCTTCGTCAGCCAGGCCGCACTGGAAGCGGGTATCAAGGAGCGGCTCGGCCTGCACAGCGAGCTTGCTGCCTGCCGTGACGTGCGCAAGGTACGCAAGTTCGATATGAAGCTCAACGACGCCTGCCCGCAGTTGACCGTCGACCCGCAGACCTACGAGGTTCGCGCCGACGGCGAGCTGCTGACCTGCGAGCCGGCCACCGAGCTGCCGCTGACCCAGCGGTATCATTTATTTTGAGCTACGGGCTACGAGCTCGAAACCCGCGGCCCGTAGCCCGAGACTGGGGTTAAACATGCTGAAACTGATCGAACGTCTGGACGCCACGGCCGATGCCATACCGGACGACACCCTGACACTGCCCTATGAGCTGCGTATCCGCGGCCGCCTCAAGGCACGAAGCGATCACGGCCGCGAGCTGAGATTGTTCCTCGACCGTGGCCCGGTGCTGCGCGATGGCGCGCTGTTACGAGCCGAAAGCGGGGAGACCGTGCGGGTGATCGCCGCCGATGAGCCGGTGGCGACCGTCTGGGTGGAGTCAGGACTGCCGCTGGCACGGCTCTGCTACCACCTGGGTAATCGCCATGTGGCGCTGGCAATCGGCGGAGACGATCGCTTGGGGTGGGTGCGTTTCCCGCCAGACCATGTGCTGGAGGAACTGGCCGTGCGACTGGGAGCACGCGTCGAGCATCACCACGCGCCTTTCGACCCCGAGCCCGGCGCCTATTCCCAGGCAGGGCATGGCCACTCCCATGAGCACGGTCAGGGGCATGGCCATGAACACGAACACCACCATGGCCACTCTCATGCCCACTGAGGCGAGCGGTGAGCCAGGCGACGATCTGGCATTACTGGGGTTGTTGCAATTGGTCAGCCCGGCATTGCCGATCGGTGCCTTCGCCTGGTCTCAGGGGCTGGAGAGTGCCTTCGAGCTAGGCTGGGTGGACGACGAAGACGGACTCGGCGAGTGGTTGGCGGGGGTGTTGGACGATGGGTTGGCCCGCTGTGAACTGCCGGCGTTGACACGTCTGCATGCCGCCTGGGCGTCAGGCGATGGCGAGACTATCGAATACTGGGATGACTGGTTGCACGCCAACCGCGAAACGGCGGAGCTCGCTGCCGAGGACCGTCGCCTGGGTACCTCCCTGGCTCGTTTACTCGCTGGCCTGGAGCTGCTGCCGATCTCGCCGGTGCTTCCCGCCGACAGCGGCTATGTGACAGTGTTCGCCTGGACGGCGCATGGGCGAGGAGTGCCGGTGCGTCAGGCATTGCTCGGCTTCGCCTGGGCCTGGCTGGAAAACCAGTTGGCGGTAGCCTGCAAGGCCCTGCCGCTGGGACATACCGCCGCCCAGCGCCTGGTCGAGCGACTGCGTCCCTTGCTGGTCGCCGCGGTGGACAAGGCCCTGAGCCTGGACGACGACCAGCTCGGCCCGGTGTTACCCGGCCTGGCATTGGCCAGCGCGCAACACGAAACCCAGTACTCGCGGTTGTTTAGAAGCTGAGCATTTTCCTGTGGGAGCCCGGTTTACCGGGCGATAGCCGAGGACAAATGCCGGCTTCGAGTCGCCAAGGGTGCCTGTCGTCGCCAATCGCCCAATAAATTGGGCTCCTAGTGCGCCCGCGAAGGCGTGCATTCCGTGTGGTGAAAGTCCACACCGGGGTAAGCCATGACCCCGTAGCCGAAGGTAACTGCGTCGTCGCGAGGCGG
>NZ_JBHRUG010000050.1:0-314 GCF_042646605.1 Litchfieldella rifensis
GGCGACGCCGCGCGCGTGGGCTGCGACTACAAGCAGCTCGACCGGGACGTCATCGCCGGCGACCGGCTGCTGCTCGACGACGGCCGCCTGGTGCTCGAGGTCGAACGCGTCGCCGCCCCCGAGGTCCACACCCGCGTGGTGGTCGGCGGCAGGCTGTCCAACAACAAGGGCATCAACAAGCAGGGCGGCGGGCTCTCCGCCGCGGCGCTCACCGACAAGGACAAGGCCGACCTGCAGACCGCCATCGACATCGGCGTCGACTACCTGGCGGTGTCCTTCCCGCGCTCGGCCGCCGACATGCAGGAGGCGCGCGC
>NZ_JBHRUG010000050.1:549-27183 GCF_042646605.1 Litchfieldella rifensis
CACGCTGAACCGCGCGGTGATCACCGCCACCCAGATGATGGAGTCGATGATCAGCGCCCCGCTGCCAACCCGCGCCGAGGTGTTCGACGTCGCCAACGCGGTGCTCGACGGCACCGACGCGGTGATGCTTTCCGCCGAGACCGCCGCCGGCGACTACCCGGTGGAGACCATCGAGGCCATGCACCGCCTGTGCCTGGGCGCCGAGCGCGAGCGCATCGCCCAGGAGTCCGGCCACCGCATCCACGAGGGCTTCTCGCAGGTCGACGAGACGGTGGCGCTGTCGGCGATGTACGCCGCCAACCACCTCACCGGCGTGGCCGCCATCGCCTGCATGACCGCCACCGGCTACACGCCGCTGATCGCCTCGCGGATCCGCTCGGGGCTGCCGATCGTCGGCCTCGCCCACAGCCCCATCGCCCAGCGGCGCATGGCGCTGTACCGCGGCGTGGTGTCGCTGGCCTTCGATACCAGCGAGATGGCGCCCGGCGAACTCGACGCCCAGGCCATGGCGATCCTCCAGGAGCGCGGCATCACCGTCGCCGGCGACCTGATGATCCTCACCCGCGGCGATCACATGAACGCCCACGGCGGCACCAATACGTTGAAGATTCTCGAGGTGCAATAGGCATCATGGCCACCGACAACACCGACAATCGGCCACGGCAACAAACTCAGCGAACCCTGCCGGCGCGCAAGCGTATCGCCCTGATTGCGCACGACGGCAAGAAGGATGAGTTGCTGGTCTGGACCAAGCGTTGGCAAGACACCCTGGCCAGCCACCAGCTCGTCGGCACCGGTACCACCGCGCGCCGGATCACCCATGAGCTGGGGCTGGAGGTCGAAGGCCTGATGAGCGGTCCGCTAGGGGGCGATCAGCAGATCGGCGCCCGCATCACCGAGCAACGTCTCGATCTGCTGATCTTCTTCTGGGACCCCTTCGCGCCTCAGCCTCACGATCCCGACGTCAAGGCCCTGCTGCGCCTGGCGGCGCTGTGGAACATCCCGGTGGCCTGCAATGCCGCCAGCGCCGACTTCATGATCAGTTCGCCCTATGTGGCCGAGGACTTCGATGTAGGAATTCCCGACGCCGGCGGCTGGATCGCCGAGCGGATCGGCTGACAACCAACCCCATCGCGATCACGATCGCTCCTACGAAACCCGGTACTACGCATGGGCAAAGGTAGGAGCGGCTTTAGCCGCGATCCGGTCGTCAGGCCGGCTTAGTGGCCAGTACCTCCACGACAGGCGATCAGTGAATCCTGCCGGCGGCAGTGGCGATCGGGCATGGCCTGGGTGGCATCACCCACCCCATCGCGACTGAAGTCGCTCCTACGAAACCCACCCTGGCCACCCTCTGCGCAGGGTGAGCTACGCCACCGCGGCAAAGGTAGAAGCGGCTTCAGCCGGACGGCGTTCCGACGATGTGCCTGGTCAGGACCCTGAAGAGGGACCGCGCTTCGCACTGCGCCGAGTCCGCGTTCCTTTCGGCTTGGGCTGCGACGTCGACTTTGTCTTCGTATCCGCTGGCGTTTCCGCAGCCGCCGGCTTGATCGGGTCGACAGACTCGACAGGCGCTTCTCCCTGAGGCGCTGGCGGGCGTGCCCGGTCGAAGGCGGCCTTGACCACTGCCAGGCGCTCGCGGGAATGTTCACTCAGCGGCCCGCTGGCGTCCAGCACATGTTCCATATGCGCCAGATGCTCGTCGATCCGGGAGTTGCTCTCCCCTTCGAGCAAGACCGGCAGCGCCTCGAGGGCTGCCTGACGGTCCAGCTTGAGAATGAAGAACTGCTCCCTCACCAGGGCCTTGAAGGCTGCCAGATCGATCTCTGGCTCGAGTTCGGCGCGGGTCGCCCTCAGGCGCTGGAAGTTACGTTCATCGGTTGACGGTGCTCCGGCCAGCACGTAGATCAGGGCCCGCATCAGCGCCTCGTGGTAACTGCCCTTGTCGATCCGGGCACGGAGCTCCGCCTTGCGCTTCTCGACGAACCGGCGGTGCTCGGGTTCGATGCCGGGGCGCCGTTGCAACGGCTCGCCCCCGGCCCCCAGGCCCGCCATGGTCTGCAGCCAGGGTTGTCCATAGACATCGAGGAACACCCGTTCGGTAAGCCGGTCACGGACATCGCGATAGGCATTGAGCGAGTGCTCGACCTGATGCGAGGCGATCCCTTCCAGCACCCGCCAGGGGTTGTCCTCCGCCGCCGTATGCCGGTCGGCCTTGATCCAATCGGCCACCACCGGCACCGGCACCATCAACGGGTTGCGATCGGAAAACAGCTTGTAGGCCAGACGGATGGGGTGCAGGCGACGAATCCAGCGCGCCGCGGATGGCGTCATGATGGCCTGCATCCAGGGCTGCACCAGCATCTGGTAAAGTCCCAGATTGATGTCCGACACCCTTTCCACGGTGGCGAAACGCCGGTCGTCCTCTTCGCTGGGCTTGACGATTTCGTCCAGGTCACTCAGGTCGCGGGGCGTGAATTCCAGCAAATAATCGCCATCGATATGGGCCGCCTCGGCCCCGCGCTGCGCGGTTTCCGTTACCGTGGTCTCGTAGAGGCCCGGTGGCAGCACGTCGATGTAGTCCATGTTGGCGGTGAACTCGGCATGCTCCTTGCGCGAGACACTGCCCGAGACGAAGATGCCCAGGTGGCCGGTAGAGTCGTGTACGCAGTAGACGATGGTCTGCTCGTTGGCCTGGATATCGTCGACATCGGCATACAGGTCACGCACCCATCCCAGCGCCTGTGGAGGCGGCGTGATGTCATCGCCTCGTGAGCAGAACACCACGATCGGCGAGCAAATATTGCGCAGGTCGATGCGTCGCCCATCCCGGGTGTTGATCCTGGCCGTGCTCAAGCGGTTGCCAATAAACAGATTCTCGACGATGTACTGGATCTCTTCGGCCCCCAGCACCACATGGCCGCCCCACCAGCGTTCGAACTGCAGATAGCGCTCGGCTTCACTGTCGATGTTGGCGAACAGGCGATACTGCTTGGTCCACAGCGTGTTGGCGGGATTGAGCTTCTCGAAATTCTGCACCAGCCAGGCGCCGTCGAAGTGACCGGCGCCGAGGTCGCCGGCGAATGCCGTCATCCAGCTACCGCCCACCATCCCGCCGGTATAGCGCATGGGCGCCTTGCCTCGCTCGCCGGCCCAATAGGAGAGTGGCGCTCCGGCAATCAGGATGGGGCCGAAACAGTCGGGTTCCAGCGCCGCCGCCATCATGATCTGCCAACCGGCCTGGCAGTTGCCGACCACCATGGGCTTCTCGACGGTATCGGGGTGACGCGCGATCACTTCACGCAGGAAGTCGATTTCGGCATCGGCCACGTCCTCCACCGTCTGTCCCGGGACAGGAAACGGCAGAAAACCGATGAAATAGCAGGGATGGCCGGCACGCAGCGCCACGCCGAGCTCGCTGTCGGGCTTGAAGCCGCCGATGCCGGGCCCATGGCCGGCACGTGGATCGACGACCACGAACGGTCGCATGTCGGGATCGATCTCGACTCCGTCGGGCGGCAGGATGCGCAGCAATTCGTAGTTGACCGGGCGTGGCAAATCACGCCCATCCTTCAATACCTCGGTCTCGAAACCCAGTACATTGGGTTTGGTCTGCTCCATATGTTCGAGATACTGGTTGCCACGCACACGCATGACATCGAGGTAGAGCACGCTGCGCTCGATGCTGTCACGCCAGTAGTCGAGGGTGGCACGGCCGACTCCCAGCGGATCGAAAAGCGCCAATGCCGAAGTCGCGAGGTTGGTATAGGCCGGCAACATAGAAGACTCCCTTGAGCAGTTTGCTGCACCGCAATGCAGGATAGCGCGAAACCTTGACAGTTGTCATGGGCGACCACGCGATATCCCTTAGTCGTCCGCTTCGATCTCGATCAATACCTCACCCGGCATGACACGGTCACCGCGTGCGACGTGCACGGCAGCGATCCGCCCCCGCTCGCGAGCATGAACCTCGGTTTCCATCTTCATGGCCTCGCTGATCAGGACTGTTTGACCGGCCTCGACGCTATCGCCCACAGCCACCAGCACGTCGACGATGGTACCCGGCATCGCGGTGGTGACATGCCCGGTCGAGGTCGCACGCGCACGCTCAGGCGCTTTCGTCGCCAGGTAGTTGTCACGCGGTTCGAAGACCACCGCTTCCGGCATGCCGTCCAGGGTCAGATAAACCTGCCGTTTGCCACCGCTGTCACGCCCTACCCCGGTGATCTGCACTTCATAGGACTCACCATGCACGTCGATGACGAATTCGGTCGGCGTACCTTCGGTAGCCGGACGGCCGGAGTCGCGCGACTCGAGCAGCGGTTCGGGAGACAGGGTGCCGTCACGGCGTGCACGCAGAAAGTCACGCGCGATATCGGGGAACATCGCGAAGGTCAGCACGTCTTCTTCGCACTCCGCCAGATCGCCGATCTCAGCGGTACAGTGCGGCATTTCCGGCGCCAGCCGATCCGCCGGACGGCCATCTTCGACGGGTTGATCGCCGATGGCCAAACGGTGTATACCTTCGTCCACCGGGGCGGGTGGCTGCCCATACCCGCCCAGCAGGTAGCGCTTGACCTCATTGGTGATCGCCTTGTAACGCTCACCGGTGAGAACGTTCATCACCGCCTGCGTCCCGACAATCTGCGAGGTCGGGGTCACCAGCGGCGGGTAACCCAATTCGGCGCGTACCCGGGGAATCTCGTCGAAGACCTCGCGCATCCGCGACAGCGCATTCTGCTCCTTCAACTGATTGGCAAGGTTGGACATCATCCCGCCGGGCACCTGGCTCAACTGCACGGACACGTCCTCGCGCGTGTATTCACTCTCGAAGGCCGCATATTTCTTGCGCACTTCACGCAGGCGGTCGCCCACCGAGGCGATCGTTTCCAGGTCGAGGCCAGTATCGTAGGGCGTGCCCTTGAACGCTGCGACCATGACTTCGCTGGCCGGGTGGCTGGTGCCACCGGCGAAGGCCGAGTTGCAAGTATCGAGATGCCGACACCCGGCTTCCACGGCCTTGAGGTGACATTGCGACGCCAATCCCGAAGTGGCATGGGTATGCAAATGCACGGGAACAGCCACGGCGTCGACCAGGGCACTCACCAGCTCGAAGGTGGTGTAGGGAGTCAAGAGTCCGGCCATGTCCTTGATGGCGATGGAGTCGGCCCCCATCGCGACCAGCCGCCGGGCATCGGCGACATACATGTCGAGGGTATGAACGGGGCTCACGGTGTAGCACAGCGCACCCTGGGCATGCTTGCCATTGGCCTTGACGGCAGCGATGGCGGCTTCCAGGTTGCGCAGGTCGTTGAGCGCATCGAAGACGCGAAAGATATCGATGCCCCCCTCGGCGGCCCTGGTGACGAAACGCTCGACCACATCGTCGGCGTGGTGACGGTAACCGACCAGGTTCTGGCCACGCAGCAACATCTGTAGCGGCGTCTTCGGCATTGCCGCCTTGAGTGCCTTGAGTCGTGCCCAGGGATCCTCCTTGAGAAAGCGCACACAGGCATCGAAGGTCGCGCCGCCCCACATTTCCAGGGCATGGAAGCCGATGGCATCGAGCGACTCGCAGACCGGCAGCATATCGTCGGTACGCAGGCGAGTGGCAATCAGCGACTGGTGACCATCGCGCAGCACCACCTCGGTCAGATGCACGCGAGAAACGGACGAATCGGACATCATGGGTTCCTTACAATCCAGCATGGGCGGCGATCGCGGCCGCAATGACCAACGCCACTTCCTCGGGGTTGCGCTTCACCGAATAGTTCAATAGCTCGGGGTGTGCCGTCAGAAACCCGGTGTCGAAGTCACCGCGGCGAAAGTCGGGGTGGCGCAATATCGCCTCGAACAGCGGCGCATTGGTCTTGATCCCTTGAAGACGCATGTCGTTGAGGGCGCGGATGCCCCGGTTCAGGGTTTCGTCCCAGGTCATGCCCCACACGATCAGCTTGAGACACAGCGTGCCGAAGTACGGTGGAATCTGGTAGCCGGTATAGATTGCCGTATCGGTGCGAACCCCGGGACCACCGGGCGCATAGTAACGCGTGATGCGGCCGAACGAAGGCAGGAAGTCGTTGCGCGGGTCCTCGGCATTGATGCGGAACTCGAGCGCATAGCCGTGATGGCGGATGTCTTCCTGGCGGAACGAGAGCTTATGGCCAGCAGCGATGCGAATCTGTTCACGCACGATATCGACCCCCGTCACGGCTTCGGTCACGGTATGCTCGACCTGGATGCGCGAGTTCATCTCCATGAAATAGATCTCGTTACCACGCACCAGGAACTCGACGGTACCGGCATTCTCGTAGCCCGCCACTTGCGCCGCTCGTACCGCCAGGGTGCCGACATAGGCACGCTGCTCGGGGGTCAGGCGAGGACAGGGGGCGATTTCCAGCAGTTTGCGAGTGTGCCGCTGGATGGAGCAGTCGCGCTCGAACAGGTGAATCACCCCGCCATGACGGTCGGCGAGCACTTGTACCTCGATATGCTGGGCATCGACGATACATTTCTCGAGGAACACCGCTTCGGAACCGAAGGCGTTGTTGGCCTCGGCGATCACCCGCTGCCAGGCGTGACGCAGTTGCGCCGGCGACTCGCAGCGACGGATGCCACGACCACCGCCGCCGGTCGAGGGCTTCAACATCACGGGATAACCGATATCCTCGGCCTGGATCAGGGCCTCTTCACAACTGCTCAGCTCAACCAGCCCTCCGAGGGTGACGGGAACTCCGGCCTCGCGCATAAGCCGCTTCGAGGTGATCTTGTCGGTCATGCGTGCGATCACCTTGGCGTCGGGGCCGATGAAAGCGATCCCGGCCTCGGCACACAATGCAGCAAATTCGGCGCTCTCGGCCAGAAAGCCATAACCGGGGTGCACGGCATCGCAGCCGGTTTCTCGCGCCAGGTCCACCAGGCGACGGGCGTCCAGGTAACCGGCCAGGGGATCGTCACCGATGAAATAGGCCTCGTCGGCGCGCTTGACATGCAGTGCGAAACGATCCGGCTCGGTGTATATGGCCACCGAGCGAATGCCTATCTCGGCACAAGCGCGCTCGATGCGGACGGCAATCTCACCACGGTTGGCAATCAACAATTTGCGGAACACGTTCAGCCTCCGTAATAGTCAAAGCGTCATTTTTTTGCCAACCTATAAGGGTGACCTTATACCTAGCGGAATCCCGGATGTCGCGCCCCAGTCTGCTCAATCGTTTGACCTTTCGTCAGCTCCAGGTCTTCCAGGCCGTGCACCGCCAGCAGTCCTACTCGCGGGCGGCGGAACAGCTCGGTCTGACGCAGCCGGCCGTCAGCGCCCAGATCCGTCAACTCGAGCAGGCGCTCGAGCAACCGCTGTTCAAGTATGCCGGAAAGACGCTGCACGTGCTGCCCGCCGCCGATGCGCTTGCCGCTTCGGTACAGTCCATCTTCGGCCAGGTCTCGAGCCTGCAGATGGAGCTTTCCGAACTGGCCGGCACCATTCGCGGCGAGCTGAACCTGGCCGCCGTGTCCACCGCTCAGTATGTGGTGCCGCATATCCTGGCCCGCTTTCGCGCCCGCTACCCCGAGGTGCAGATCCGTCTGCGTGTTTGCAACCGCAGCCAGGCGCTGGAGCGCCTGGCCGAACGTCGCGACGACCTGGTCATCATGGGCATGGTACCCGAGGATGCCAACCTCGCCTTCATGCCGATTCTCGACAACGAGATGATCCCGGTCGTGTGGCCGGGGCATCCGCTGCTGACCGCCTCGTCACCGACACTGGAAGACTTCGCCCGGCATTACGTGCTGATGCGCGAGCCGGGTTCGGGGACACGAACCGCATTCGAAGAATTCGCAGCACGCGAACGGGTATCGCTGTTGCACACCATCGAGTTGGGCACCAACGAGGCGATCAAACAGGGGGTCATGGCCCACCTCGGCGTCGCCGTGCTGCCGCGCCTGGCGGTACAGCTGGAGCTGGCATCCGGACTGCTGGCCTCGCCGACCCTGCCCGGCTTTCCGCTCCGGCGTTCCTGGTGCACCGTCTATCCCAAGGATCGCCATCCCTCGCCGGTGACCGAGCTGTTCCTGCGCTTCGTGCGCGAGCTACTGCCGGAACTCAATGCCCACTTCCGCTCGCCACTGGAGCCGATGCCCGGGCATGGAGTGGTCTGTCTGCCCTTGTCTGCCACCCACGACGGCTGATGTGATAGCGTCGATGTGGTAACTTATGCGGCAAAGACACGCCGAGTATGGCAGCCCAAGCCGCCGAGTAGAGAGTCTCGAATCGATATGAGTGACAAACCCTCGCAGTCTGTATCCAGCGGAGAGAAGTTCCGCAATGAGCACGGCATTTCCGTGATCAAGGATGGCATGAAGCAGCGCAAGCAAGCCGAGGACAGTGCCGCCACCGGGCGCAAGCCGCCTTGGCTGCGCATCCAGATTGCTGGCGGGGAGCGCTTCGAGGCGGTCAAGCGCAACGTCAATGAGCATCGCTTGAGCACTGTCTGTGCCGAATCCCACTGCCCCAACATGGGAGAGTGTTGGAGCAATGGCACCGCCACCATCATGCTGATGGGCTCGGTATGTACACGCGCCTGCCGCTTCTGCGCCGTGGACACCGGTAACCCCAAGGGCTGGCTGGACGCCGAGGAGCCGGAGAACACCGCTAAATCGGTCGAGCTGATGGGCCTGCGCTACATCGTCCTGACCTCGGTCGACCGCGATGACCTGGACGATGGCGGCGCCGCCCACTATGCAGCCTGCATTCGAGCCATCAAGGCTCGCACCCCCGAGGTCGTGGTTGAAGCGCTGACGCCGGATTTCGATGGCAGGGACGCCGCCGTGGAGTCCGTCGTCGACTCGGGACTGGAAGTCTTCGCCCAGAATGTCGAAACCGTCGAGCGACTGACCAGGCGGGTACGCGACCCCAGAGCCGGCTATCGCAAGACTCTGGATGTGCTGGCACATGCCAAGCGTTACCGCCCGGACATCCTGACCAAGACCAGCCTGATGCTGGGGCTGGGAGAAACCGATGACGAGATTCTCGCGACCTTCGACGACCTCAGGGCCATTGGTGTGGATATCGTCACCCTGGGCCAGTACCTGCGCCCGACCAAGAACCACCTGCCGGTGGAACGCTGGGTCACACCCGACGAATTCGAGCGCTATCGTCAGCTAGGCTTGGAAAAGGGCTTCATGGAAGTGGCTGCCGGCCCGCTGGTACGCTCCAGCTATCGTGCCGACCGCGTATTCGAGAAGAACAACCTGGGCTTGGCCGCCCCTGCCAAGGTGCCGGGCCAGACGTCCGATCCCGACATCATCCCCGTTACCCAAGTTGGCTAATCAGGCCAGCTCTTTCATGCTGATGCCCTGCTCGACACAGGGCATGGGCAACTCGCCGGACGCTGCCGCCTCGATGCTCCTGTCCAGTAGCCGGGCCAGATGCTCGACGAGGCGCTGAGCCACCGCGGCCTGTGACGGGGGCGCATCCACCAGATCGGCCAAGCGGGTCATCTGCATGCCGGCATAGCCACAGGGATTGATGCGTTGAAAAGGCGCCAGGTCCCCTGCCACATTCAACGCCACCCCATGAAAGCTGGCCCCACGGCGGATGCGTAATCCCAACGAGGCAATCTTGGCTTCGCCAACGTAGACACCCGGCGCGTCGGGGCGCGCATGCGCCTCGATAGCCTCATCGGCCAGCACATTGATCACCGCCTGCTCCAGCGCGGTGACCAGGTCACGGACGCCGAGCTTGCCACGTCGCACATCAAGCAATGGATAAAGCACCAACTGCCCGGGCCCATGATAGGTGACCTGGCCGCCGCGATCGGTCTGCACCACCGGGATGTCGCCAGGCATCAACACATGCTCCGCTTTACCCGCCTGCCCTTGGGTAAAGACCGGATCGTGCTCCACCACCCAAAGCTGATCCTGGGTGGTGGCATCCCGGGTGTCGGTGAGCGCTCGCATCGCCTGCCATACCGGGAGATAAGGCTGACGGCCGAGTTGAAACACTTTGATCGGCGGCGCCGAAGCTTTACTCATTCACGACAACGCTCATTCACAGCACCATGTGCACGCGGCCTGTGGCCTTGAGCGAGGCGAACAGCGCCTCGAGCTGAGGTTTACCCGTGGCGGTGATGGTCACTCGCACGGACTGAAACTTGCCATTGCGGCTATCGACGACACTGATGCTGGAATGGTCGATGCCAGGCGCATGGCTTTCGACGACATCGATGATGGCGTCGCGAAAGTCCGTCGCGGCGTCTCCCACGATTTTCAGTGAGTAATCGCAGGGAAATTCGACCTTTGGCGCTTCGGTCATGTGGAGACTCGACAAGTGAGATTTTCGAGTATTTTACTCACCCTATTCCCTTGTACCAAGGGTGAAAACCGGCCACCGCCACGCGATGGCCGCTGCTGTCAGTCGAACAGACCACTGATGAACTGGCGGATGGTATCGAGCAGACGCTTGAAGAATCCGCCCTGCTCGACGGTTTCCAGGGCCACCAGGGGAAGCTCGCCCAACACCTCATCCCCCATCTTGATCTCCAGGGAGCCAACGCGATCGCCGGCCTGTACCGGTGCGCTGATCGACTCCTGCAGGTTCAGGCGGGCGGTCAGCTCATCGCTCCGGCCACGCGGCACCGTCATGCTCACGTCTTCTTCGACGCCGACACGCAGTTCGTTCTGCGCGCCACCCCAGATACGCGGCGTATTGAGCACCGCGCCCTGGTCATAGAGCTTGAGGGTCTCGTAGTAGCGAAAGCCATAGCTCATCAGCTTCTGGGTTTCCTGTACCCGAGCCTCTTCGGAGGCGGTGCCCATGATCACCGAGATCAGACGCATGTCGTCGCGCTTGGCCGAAGCCACCAGGCAATAACCGGCTTCATCGGTATGCCCGGTCTTCAAGCCGTCGACGCTGGGGTCACGCCATAGCAGACGGTTGCGATTGGGTTGGCGAATCTCGTTGTAGGTAAAGAATTTTTCGGCGTAGATGGCATAGTGCTCGGGGTAGTCCTCGATGATATGACGGGAAAGCCGAGCCAAGTCCCGCGCCGAGGAGTAATGTTCCGGGTTCGGCAGGCCGGTGGCATTGACGAAATTGGTATTCTGCATGCCCAGGCGAGTGGCATGCTGGTTCATCAGGTCGGCGAAGGGCTGCTCACCGCCCGCTATGTGCTCGGCCACGGCCACGCTGGCATCGTTGCCGGACTGGATGATGATGCCGTAGAGCAGATCCTGAATCGACACCTGATTGCCGACCTCGATGAACATCTTGGAGCCACCGGTACGCCAGGCTTTCTCGCTGACGTTGACCATGTCATCCATGGCGATGTTGCCTTGGTTCAACTCGTGCTCGACCAGATAGGCGGTCATCAGCTTGGTCAGACTGGCAGGTGGCAAGCGTTCATCGGCATTGTGCGCGGCCAACACTTCACCGCTTTCGGCATCCATCAGGATCCAGGACGAGGCCGCGAGTTGCGGTGGCGAGGGAATCATGGCCTGCGGGGTATCCGGCTGCTGCGATGCAGCCGGCAAGCTGAACGCAGCCACACACAGCAGCAGCAAGGCGGATAGGCATTGGCGGCCGAAGGAAATGAAGACAACTCTCATGACGACACCGGTTCTCATATTAAAAGTGGTTGAAGAGGGACGGTAATGCAGGCAAGGGAATCACGGATTTCATCGCGTACCATTGACCACGAAGGCTTGGGCGTAACCGGCACGACGCAGCTCATCGCGTAATGGCTCGAGTTGCGCGCTATCGGCCAGCGGCCCGACCTGGACCCGGTGCAGACTGGCGTCGCTGGCCACTCGCACAGGTTGGGATATCTCATTCTGCAGGCGCGCCTTGAGCGCCTCGGCATTGGCAATGGAGCCTAACGCCGCGACCTGCAGATAGATGGGGCTATTGGGACCAGAAGGCCCTGAACCCGAAGCCTCGGTCGTGGCCACATCAGTCGTCGGGGTAACGGATGCTGCCGCTGCGGTGGGCACGGCAGTCACACCTTCCCCCCGATCTCGGGGCGCCGGTGCTTGGGTCACCGGGTCCTGCGAGGGCGGAGACTGGCGCTGGGCTTGCCAGGCAATCGGGTCGATGGCTTCGACACGCACCCTGCCGGTGCCGTGACCGAGGATATCCAGACGCGCTGCCGCCGCATAGGACAGGTCGATCTCACGGTCGTCATGGAACGGGCCACGGTCATTGACCTTGACGATCACCGCACGCCCGTTGTCGACATTGGTGACCCGGGCATAGGTCGGCAACGGCAACGAACGGTGAGCGGCGGTCATCTTGTACATGTCATAGATTTCTCCGCTGGCCGTGGTATAGCCGTGAAACTTTTCGCCATACCAGGACGCGACCCCCTGATTTCGGTAGTCGCTGGGATCCGAGAGCACCCGGTACGTCTTGCCCCAGACTTGGTAATTGGGGCGATTGCCGCTGGCCGCACGCGGCTCCACCCGCGGCACCGCATCGGGCACGTTCGAGACATCCGGCGGCAGGTCGGGATAGGCATCCTGGGTCATGGCATAACGGCCCGCAGCGGAAGCGGTACTCGAAGCCGAGGGCGTCGCCCCGGAGGACGCCGGTTCGGGCCGCGTTCCCCCGCCACCGGCACAGCCAGCCAGCAGTGTCACCACGACGACTCCACCTATCAAGGCCTTCATGCCCCCTCCTTCCCTTTGGCAAGAATCGCCTCGGCCAGCTCGGTGACGGCCATGGCGTAAAGATGGCTATGGTTGTAACGGGTAATCACGTAGAAATTGCCATGGCCGAGACGATAGCGGTAGCTACCGTCGGTATGGTCGAGGGCCAGGGGAATCACGCGTTCATCCGCGTCGAAAGTCTTCTCCAGCGGCTGAACGCCGTATTCGGCCAGAGCTTGAAGGGCAACGTAGGGAGGCCGTGTCTGATTGAACGCCAGCGCCGACGGCGGCACCTCGGGGCCCTGGGCCTCGCTGTAGATCGGCGCCCCCGGTTGCCAGCCGTGCTCGGCGAAATAGTTGCCGACGCTGCCGATAGCGTCCACCGGGTTGCCCCACAGGTCGCGCATGCCATCGCCATCGAAATCGACGGCATAGGCGCGATAGCTGGTGGGGATGAACTGGGGGTAGCCCATGGCGCCGGCATAGGAGCCCTTCAGGGATCCCGGGTTCACCTGTTGCTCACGGGTGATTTCGAGAAAGGCGAGCAATTCACCACGGAAGAAGCTCCCGCGACTCGGATGATGAAAGGCCAGCGTAGACAATGAGTCGATTACTCGATGATGCCCGGTATGGCGCCCATAGCTGGTTTCCACACCGATGATGGCAGCGACGATCTCCGCCGGTACCCCATACTCGTCTTCGACGCGCGCGAAGGCCTCGCGATGGGCGTCGATGAAGGCGACACCACGCTCGATTCGCTCGGGCTGCAGGAATATCTCACGGTACTCATCCCAGCGCAGTCGACGCTCGGCGGCACCCGCCATGGCATCGAGCACACCCTGCTGGTATTCGGCATCCTGCATGACATCGACCAGCCAGTCGCGCTCGATTCCGCGGGCCTCCAGCTCATCGATCAGCGCCGCGACGTCATCGTGCTGGCCGGGGTCGAAATTCATGGCGGCATCGGTCGCCAACGGCAGCAACGCCAGCCACAACCCGGCGGCGAGACCCCACGCCGTTCCCCCATGAAGTCGGGAAGCCTTCATGATCATCTTTCTCCCTGACGTGCTAGCGCGGCAATAGCCGACGATGGGCTTGAATGGACATGAGAATACCGAAACCGGCCAGCAAGGTCACGCTGGAGGTACCGCCGTAACTCACCAGCGGCAACGGTACCCCGACCACCGGCAGGATGCCACTGACCATCCCCACATTGACGAACACGTAGATGAAGAACGTCAGGATGATACTGCCGGCCAGTAACCGACCAAAGGTATCCTGGGCCGCATTGGCCAACCATAGCCCGCGGCAGATGATCATCAGGTAGAGCGTCAGGAACAACAGCACGCCGACCAGCCCGAACTCTTCGCCCAATACGGCGACGATGAAGTCGGTATGACGCTCGGGGAGGAACTCGAGCTGCGACTGCGTTCCCTGCAGCCAACCCTTGCCGAATACCCCGCCACTGCCGATGGCCGTGGTCGACTGGATGATATTCCAGCCCGAACCCAGCGGATCGCTCTCCGGGTTGAGAAAGGTCAGGACTCGCTGGCGCTGGTAGTTGTGCATGTTCAACCACAACAGCGGCAGCGCGGCGGCCGTCAGCACTCCCAGAAAGACGATAAAGCGCCAGGAAAGTCCTGCCAACAGCACCACGAAGACGGCGGCACACATCACCAGCAGCGATGTGCCCAGATCCGGCTGGCGGGCGATCAGCAACACCGGCAGCGCCATGACGAGACCGCACACCAGCAGGTCGCGCCAGCGTGGTGGCAATTCACGTCGGCTCAGATAGGCCGCCAGCATCATCGGCATCGCCAGCTTCATCAACTCGGAGGGCTGAAAACGAATGACGCCGGGGATCACCAGCCAGCGTTGAGCCCCCATCCCCATGTCGCCCATCACCTCGACGGCGATCAGCATCGACAGCGCTCCGCCATACGCCAGCGGCGTCCAGCGCACCAGGGTCACGGGAGAGAATTGCGCCAGTACCACCATGACCACCAGAGCGAACCCGAAGCGCGTAGCCTGCGCGATCACCGTGTCCATCTGCTGACCACTGGCGCTATAGAGCACCACCAGCCCAGCAGACATCAGCACCAACAACATCAGCATCAGCCAGGGGTCCAGGTGCACCCGTGCCCATAGGCTGCGTCGCCGCACCATGCCACTTGCCGGTGGCCGCACCGGGTATCCTCGTACCCCTTTGGTCAAGTCGACGAGTGCCATGCCTACTCCTCGGCATCCAGCAACGCTTCCACGTCGCGGTCGTTGTCTTTGGGTTCGAGCAGCCAGGCATCGGTCATGGCACGCGCCAGGTGCGCCGCGTGGGTACTGCCACCACCAGCATTCTCGACGATCACCGAAACGGCGATCTGCGGATCTTCCACTGGAGCGAAGGCGATGAACAATGCATGATCGCGCAGCCGCTCGGCCAACTCTTCGGCGTTGTACTTCTGGTCCTGACCCAGTGAAAACACCTGGGCGGTTCCCGACTTGCCGCCCATGCGATACCTCAGGTCGCCGCCTATTCGACGCGCCGTGCCTTCGCTGCCCGACACGACCTTTTCCATCCCTGCAAAGACATGATCCCACCACGCATCGTTGCCGAGGACGATATCCGCCTTGGTCTCGGGCAAGACGCTTTCCACCACGGTATCGCCGATACGCTTGGCCATCCGCGGCTTGACCCACTCGCCATGATTGGCCAGTACGGCGGTCGCCGTGGCGAGCTGCAGCGGCGTCACCATCCAGTAACCCTGGCCGATCCCGACCGACAGGGTCTCGCCCGGGTACCAGGGCTGGTTGAAGCGCGCACGCTTCCAGTCGCGATCCGGCATCAAGGCCTGGCTTTCCCCGAACACGTCATGGGCATTGCGTTCACCGAAGCCGAAATCGTGCATGCGCTTGGAGATACGATCGATACCCAGTTCATGGGCGAGCGTATAGTAGTAGGTATTGTTGGAGACGGCGAGGGAGCGTTCCAGGTCGACCCGCCCATGGCCCCATCTCAGCCAGTTGCGATAACGGCGCGAGTCGTTGGGCAACTGAAAGTAGCCCGGATCGTAGATCGTCTCGCCAGGGGTGATTTCGCCTTCGGCCAGGCCAGCCAGGGCCAGGAATGGCTTGATCGTCGACCCCGGGGGGTACTGGCCACGGATGGCGCGATTGAACAACGGTAGATCGAGGTCTTCCTGCAGTGCCTGGTAGGATGCCGAGTCGATCCCGGTGACGAAGCGGTTGCTGTCGAAGCCCGGCTCCGACACCAAGGCGAGGATCTCGCCGGTCGCGGGCTCGATGGCGACGATGGAGCCGCGCCGGCCGGCGAGCAGCTCATGACCCAACGCCTGCAAGTCCTTGTCGATGGTCAGAGTGAGATTCTGACCGGGCACGGGATCGGTCCGCCCCAATTCACGCAGCACCCGCCCACGCGCATTGGTTTCAACCTTGCGCAGTCCGGCCTGACCATGCAGTTCGTCCTCGTAGAAACGCTCGACCCCGGTCTTGCCGATGAAGTGGGTTCCGGCATAGTTACCGACATCCAGTTCCTGCATTTCCTCGGCATTGATACGCCCGACGAAGCCCAGCGCATGGGACATGATCTCGGCGTCCGGGTAATAGCGCAGCAACTGGGCTTCGACCTCGACGCCGGGGAGGCGGTGCCGATTGACCGCCAGCCGCGCGATCTGCTCTTCCTCCAGATCACTCATCAACAATGCCGGCTGGAAGGGACGCTGGCGCTGGCGCGAGCGTTGACGAAAAGCGTCGACCTCCTCTTCGGGCAACTCCAGCAACTCCACCAGCAATGACAGGGTCGCATCCAGGTCGTCGACGCGCTCACGCACCAGGGTCAGGTTGTAGGTCGGCCGGTTCTCGGCCAACAGCTGGCCATTGCGATCGAAGATCAACCCTCGTGTCGGCGGCAAGGGCTCGACCCTCACCCGGTTCTTCTCCGAACGTGTGATGTAGACCTCATGCTGGACAACCTGCAGATACACCAGGCGCCCCATCAACAGGCCAGTCAAGACAATGACCACCAGCAACGCCAGCAGGGAACGGACATGGAAGATGTGCACTTCCTGCTGCGTGTTCTTCAGCGCCGGGCGGGGGTTACGCATGGGTGGGGCTCGAATCCGTCATCGATATCAGTCGGGTGCAAGGGTTCGGTTCAGCGATGGTAGGGATGCCCCACCAGCAGCGTCCAGGCACGATAGAGCTGCTCGGCGAGCAGGATTCGTACCAGGGGGTGTGGCAATGTCAATGGCGACAACGACCAGCGCTGATCGGCACTCGCCGAGAGACTTGGTTCGAGCCCTTCGGGGCCACCCACGAGCAGTGCCACATCGCGCCCTTCCTGACGCCAGCGATCGGCTTCGGCGGCAAGACGCTCGGTGCTCCAGGGTTGACCGCCGACTTCCAGGGCCACACAGTGCTCGTTGCCCCGCAGACGCTCGCGCATGCGTTCGCCTTCCAGCGCCACGGCCCTGGCCACATCGGCATTCTTGCCCCGGGCTCCGGGAGGAATCTCATGAATTTCCAAAGCGAAGTCCCGTGGCAGGCGCTTACGATATTCCTCGACGCCTCGTTCGACCCAATCGGGCATCCGGGTGCCCACCGCCAGCAACTTGAGCTTCACGCCCGCCCTCCGCGCACCTCCTCCTCGGTATCGCTGGGCAGGTCGGCCCACAGACGCTCCAGATCATAGAGACGGCGGGTTTCCGGCACCATGACATGGACTACCAGATCTCCGAGATCGACCAGCACCCACTCCGCACCGGCTCGCCCCTCTACGCCCAAGGGCTGCACACCCTGTTCCTTGGCCTTCTCGATCAGATTGTTGGCCAGCGCCGACACATGGCGCGATGAGGTACCGCTAGCTACCAGCATCAGGTCGGTCACACTGGTCAGGTTGGTAACATCCAGAGTGACGATGTCCTGGCCCTTGAGTTCTTCCAGGGCGTCCACCGCCAGGGTCTTGAGTGCGTCGATGTGCATAGCTCCTCTTCGTATTGAATCTGTTTCCCCTTATTCTACCCCTTTGTGTCCGACTCGACAGTGTGAAAAAGGCGAAACTGGCCGCGCGCCCATCATTGACGATACAGGTGGTGGATTTGGATATACTGTTCGACCGCTTCGGGCAGCAGATAGCGCACGCTGCGCCCGTCAATGAGACGCTGCCGAATATCGGTGGCCGAGATGGCCATGCGGCTGGGCAATGACAGACGCAACAAGCCTCCGGCAGGTGTCGCGAGCAGCGCCCGGACAGTATCCACCTCTCTGTCACCGATAAGTTCGGTCAGCGCGGTGGGCAATGGGGACAAATGATCCGGACGATCGATGACCACGACATGAGCCAACGCAAAGAGCCGCGCGGGCTCGTGCCAGGAGGTCAGGTTGAGAAAGGCATCATGCCCTACCGCCATGACGATCCGCGCCTGCTGGCCGAACTCCTCGCGCAGGGACGCCAGGGTATCGGTGGAATAGGATGGCCCGTCACGCCGCAGCTCGCGATCGTCGGCTACCAGGCCGGAGGTATCGCCGATACCGGCCTTGAGCATGGCCAGACGCTGGGCACTGGAAACGCCGGGAGCCTCCCGATGCGGCGGCACATGTGCAGGGATCAGGTGGACACGATCGAGCCCCAGGGCTTCGTGAAGCTCGACCGCACTGCGCAGGTGTCCCAAGTGTACCGGGTCGAAGGTACCGCCAAGCATGGCCACACGAGGTACCGAGTGCGTGCCCTTCGGATCGGAGCCCCGATCAACCACGCACATGGCCGTCGCCCAGCACCACGTACTTGCGAGTGGTCAGGCCTTCCAGCCCCACCGGGCCCCGCGCATGCAGTTTATCGGTGGAGATGCCGATTTCCGCGCCCAGGCCGTATTCGAAGCCATCGGCGAAGCGAGTCGAGGCATTGACCATCACCGAACTGGAGTCCACTTCGGCCAGGAAACGCCGGGCCAAGGCATAGTTTTCGGTGACGATGGCATCGGTGTGATGCGAGCCGTAGCGATCGATGTGTGCCATGGCCTCTTCGACACCATCCACCACCCGGATCGCCAACACCGGCGCCAGGTACTCCGTCGCCCAGTCGTCTTCACTGGCGGCAGCGATAGCGCCGAGGATCTCCCGGGTACGTGCACAGCCCCGCAATTCGACACCATGTTCGGCATAGCCGCTGGCCAGGCGGGGCAACAGTGCGCCAGCAACCGGAGCATCCACCAGCAGCGTTTCCATGGTATTGCAGGTGCCGTAGCGATGGGTCTTGGCATTGATGGCGATGTCGAAGGCCTTGTCGAGATCCGCCGTGGCGTCGACATAGACGTGACAGACACCATCCAGGTGCTTGATCACTGGCACCCTGGCCTCGCGGGAGACACGTTCAATCAACGATTTGCCGCCGCGCGGGATGATCACGTCGACATATTCGGGCATGCTGATCAAATGGCCCACTGCGGCACGGTCGGTGATCGCCACCACTTGCACGGCCGCTGCGGGCAAGCCGGCTTCCCGAAGGCCGGCCTCGATACAGGCGGCAATGGCGGCATTGCTGTCACGCGCTTCGGAACCTCCGCGCAGGATGCAGGCATTGCCCGCCTTGAGACACAGGCTGGCAGCCTCTACCGTGACGTTGGGGCGCGACTCGTAGATGATGCCGATCACGCCCAGTGGCACCCGCATCTGGCCGACCTGAATACCGCTGGGGCGCGAGCGCAGGCCGTCGATTTCGCCGACCGGGTCGGGCAAGGCCGCGACCTGGTGCAGCCCCTCGATCATGGCATCGATGCGCTGGTCGTCCAGTGCCAGGCGATCCAGCAAGGCCGCATCGAGCCCTGTTTCGCGGCCCCTGGTCAGATCCCGGGCATTGGCCTCGATCAATCCCGGTCGCGCGGCTTCCAGGTGGCGCGCCATGGCCAACAGTGCGGCATTCTTGCCGGCGGTGCTCTGGCCACGCATGACGGCACCGGCAGCGCGCGCCGCCTGCCCTAGCGATGTCATGTAGGCGACGACATCGGTGCTTGCGGCAACGTCTTTGACGTTATCATCATTAACAGGGGATACGTGACGTGACATGCCGTAGAGTGTCTCCTCGACAGGGATACCACGGCGCAATGACGACCGTGGGGTAAGGATAGAAGGAACCATATTAAGACACCATGGACAGCAAGTACAAAACCGGCCTGTTCCGGTCCACTCTGCTGCTCGGCGCCGGCGTGCTGGCCGTGCTGGCCCTGCAGACCATCCAGGAGGCGGCTCAGGCGTTGCTGTGGCTGGGGGCGCTATGGTTGATCGGCACCGCCACACTGCATGAGCTAAGTCATCGCTGGCCTGCACGCACCCCCTGGCAACTGGTGCCGACGCTGCTGCTGGCGGGTCTGCTGTGGCTGTCCCCGGCACAATACGCCACCTGGCTGTGGGCCTTCGCTATCCTGTTGATGTTGCCACAGCCATGGTGGCTGGTGGGGCTCAACGCCTCGTTCGCTGCCCTGAGCTGGTCACAGGTTCAAGTGCACTTGAGCCTCGAACAGGGGGTGCTCAGCGCCATAGTGCTGGCGGCCATGATGCTACTGGGCCTGGCACGAGCACAGCATTACCGCCCCTTGTGGCAAGGTGTCAGCGATCGGGTGCGCCTGATGCCCGGCTCGCGGCTCTGGTCGGCCACTCAACTGCTTGAGGACTTGCCACGGGAAAGCGCACGCAGCGACCGTGAAGGAACCCATACCGAGCTAGTGCTGCTGCGCACCCAGCACCATCATTGCTGGTCACTGGCGCAAGCGCTGTGCCAAGTGCTGCAGCCCTTCGAGAATTGCTATCGCGTGGATGGCAATACGCTGGCAACCCTGATCACCAGTCGCGATATCGAGCATGCACGGCAGCGCCGCGAGACGCTGCTGGCATCGCTGAACGGACCTCGTCGCACCCGCGTGGTGTCGCTGGCCTGTCCCCTTACCCTGGAAGCCGAATGCCAAGCCTTGGCCTGTCAGAAGCGTGACCTGGTCATCATCGAGAAGGCACCGCACCATGCGTGAAGAAACATTCTGGCCTTTCTGGCTATACGCGCTGATTTACGCCGTCGGTGCCCTGCTGATGTTCGGCTATGCCACCTGGCATTACCTGATGGGCGACTTCATGCGGATTCTACTACCCGCCGTGCTGGGCCTGATGCTGTTGGGAGCCTCGCTGCTGCACCTGACCGACCACCGCTACCAACGCTTGTCCGCCTATCTGGTGCTGATCAGTTGCTTCCTGTTGTTTGCTGTCGAAATCGGCCAAGCCAGAAACGATGTTGCCCTCTGGATCGGCTTGCCGCCCCTGTTGGCCCTGCTGCTGCTGCCACTGGGGCCGGCCATGTTGCTCAACCTGATACTGGCTCCCCTCTGGTTGGCGCTGCTAAGCGACGACCAGGTAAGCCGGGACATGGTTTTCACCTATGTGGCGGTCATCGTGCTGGGCGCTCTGGTGCCACTGGAGCAACGTCGCCAACAGGCGTTTCTCGAGGCCACGGACCCTATGGATCCCGAATGCCAGGCATTGAATTCATCGGCCATTCATGAACTGCTCGGCAACGAGTTCGCCCGCGCCACGCTACTGCAACGCCGGCTCAGCGTGCTGGTGATCCATCTGCCACAGCTGGAGATGGCCCATGAGCAGTTCGGTACCCGCTTGCGGCTCGAGCTCTTGCAGCGTTTCTGTGCTGTCGCACACCATACCTGCCGCGTCCATGACAGCCTGGGCCGCACGCAGTCGTCACTGTTCTGGCTGTTGCTGCCGGATACCGGCGAAACCGGCGCCCTGATGGTCAGACACCGCCTGATCAGTGCCCTCGACGCCACGGTGCTGGCGGAGACCGGTGCCATCACGTCACGTATTGCCGTCTGCTCGCCGCACCCTGGCGAAACCTGGGCCACCTTCGAACAGCGCCTGCAGATCAAGGGGCAAGCCTTGATGGAGTCGACGCAGTGAATCTTGCCGACTGGCTGTTCCAGCTCACGCCTTCGCCACCACTACTGTTACTGATCATTACCCTCATCGCCATGCTCGAAAGCCTTGCCGTGGTGGGGCTGGTCATTCCCGGGGTACTCCTGATGACCGCCGCCGCATCGCTGGCCGGCCACCACGATCTGTCCATTCCCCTGCTGCTGGTGGCGGCGTTCCTGGGGGCGGTGATCGGTGACGGCGTGAGCTTTATCCTGGGCTATACCCAGCGCGAGCGAGTTCCCCGCTTGTGGCCCTTCAACCGGCACCTCGAATGGCTGGCGCGCGGCGCTCGCTTCTTTCAGCGCTACGGCGCCCTGTCGGTGATATTCGCCCGTTTCGTCGGCCCGGTACGCCCCATCGTACCGATGATCGCCGGTATGCTGCACATGTCGCCCTGGGCCTTTGTCTGGGCGAGTTCGTCCTCGGCCTTGTTATGGGCTCCCGCCTATGTGCTCCCCGGCTATCTGCTGGGACGTACCTGGCAGCAGCTCCTGGAGATCCCTGTCGGCTCACAACTGTGGCTGATGGTCTTCGCGGTCATCGTCTTGATACTGGCGGTGGGCTTTTCCTGGCTACGCCAGCAGCTCGCACGAGAAGGGAGGATTTACCGCATGACGGCACGTTTGGCACGTAGTCGGCGCTGGCGACGCCGGCTGTGGATCGCCTTACGCTCGAGCCGCTCTCGAGGCGAGTTTCCACTGGCTTCACTGTGTTTGCTGATGCTGAGCCTGACCGCCCTGTGTCTGTGGACGCTGCTGGTGCTGGATGCCGAAGGGCCACTGCCCATGGACCGGCAGGTTCGAGCGCTGTTCGCGACTCTCGACTGGCCTCTTCTCCAGGCACTGGGAGAGGTCATGGCGAGCGCCGGCGATCGCTATGGGGTCGCCGCCCTGGTCCTGCCCTGGGGGCTATGGCTTCTCTGGGCCCGTCATATCTCGGCCCTCGCCCATCTGAGTGCAGGACTCGGCGGCATCGCCGTGGCCAATACCCTGTTCAAGCTCCTGGCCGCGCGCGAACGCCCGGAGACTCCGGAGTACCTGGCCGGCTCGATGTCCTATCCCAGCGCGCATGCCTCCACCGCCGTCGTGCTGTACGGCCTGGCGGCCGCCTTCATCGCTCAGGAGCTGCCACCCAGGTGGCGTTTCTGGGCCTACTGGGTGGCCATTGCCCTGTGCATCCCGATGGCCCTGTCACGCGTGGTCCTCGGCGTGCACTGGGTCAGCGACCTGATCGGCGGCGCCTTGCTCGGCCTGGTCACCTGCGCCTTGATACGCATCAGCTATCACCGCTTCGCGCACCGCCCGCTGCATCCGGCGCCCTGGGGCTGGTTGACCACGGCATCGCTGGTGCTGCTGGCCGCCCGCATCGCCTGGCTGCCGCCGGTCTGACGACAAGCCGTAAGCCGTAAGCCGTAAGCCGTAAGCCGTAAGCCACAATCTTCGCCATGAGCCATTCATGACCAAGCCTTTGTGGTTTTCTTATAGCTCATAGCTTATGGCTTACCGCCTGGGTTACCCGAAGGCCAACCAGATACCGACCCCCACCATCAAGGAGCCGGCCACCCGATTGAGCAGGCGCACATTGCCGCTTTTGCCCAACAGACGTCGTGCGGTGCGCCCGCCGCTGGCATAGAGCAGCAGGCAGACGAGCTCGATCGACAGGATCATCGCCACCAGCACCGCCAACTGGGATGCCAGCGGCAACGATGAATCCAGGAACGGCGGCAATAGCGCGACGAAGAATGCCCACCCCTTGGGATTGGCCACGGCGGTGACGAAACCTTGCAATGCCAGTTGCGAGCGCGACGCCAAGGGCGTCTCGCTCGTTTCCAGGGGAATCGCCATGCGTCCTCGCGAACGCCACATCATCACCCCCAGATACCCCAGATAGGCACCGCCCACCCACTTGAAGACGGCGAACAGCTCCGGCTGGCGCAGCATCAGTGCCGCCACCCCGGCCCCGGCAGCCGCCGCTACCAGCCCTACACCGAGGAGTTCACCGACCATCATCCACAGGGTACGCCTCACGCCCTGGGTCATGCCCAGCACCATCGCCAGGGTCATGCACATTCCCGGGGTCAGCGACACCAGAAAAAACGTCGGCACGAACACCGACAACAGCGATAGCTGGATCACGACGGATCCCCCCACCGCGGCATCAGGGTATGTTCGATCCCCAACTGATTGAGAATACGCGCGACGATGAAGTCGATCATGTCGTCGATCGACTCGGGACGGTGATAGAAGCCCGGCGCGGCGGGCAACACCACCGCCCCCATGCGGGTCAGCGCCAGCATGTGCTCGAGATGAATCGCCGAGAACGGCGTCTCGCGGGGCACCACGATCAATTGGCGACGCTCCTTCAGCACCACGTCGGCAGCGCGCTCGATCAGATTGTTACTCGCTCCCGTGGCCACCGCCGACAGCGTGCCGGTAGAACACGGGCAGATCACCATCGACGAGGGCGCCCCGGATCCCGATGCCACCGGCGCCATCCAGTCTTCGCGCGCGAAGCAGCGGATCTGACCCGCTCGAGCGCCACTGCGTTCGACGAGCGCCTCGGTCAGGCGCTGGGGTTGGGCCGGCAGTGAATCATCGGTCTCGGTGCTGATCACCAGGTGCGCCGCCTTGGAGATCATCACCCAGACCTCGTGGCCCGATGCCACCAGACAGTCAATCAACCGCAGACCGTACTGAGCACCGGAAGCACCGGTCAGTGCCACCGTGACGGGCGGCGCAAATCCCATGTCGCTAGCGTTCGCCATGCGCCACCTCCAGTGCCGCCAGGAGCTTGTCGTGAATGCCCCCGAAGCCACCGTTTGACATCACCACGATACGGTCCAACGCCCTGGCCTCGGCCACCACAGCGGCCACCAGGTCATCCAGATCCCCACGCAGATGGCTCGGTATCGTGCTGCCTTCGATGACATCGGCCAATGACCAATCGAGCTCGGGGGGCTGATACCACCATGCCTGATCGGCCTGGGCGACGCTCTCGGCCAGACGGCTACGCAGGGTGCCCAGACGCATGGTATTGGAGCGTGGCTCGATCACTGCCAGCAGCCGCCCCTTGGGCGTGGCGGCGCGCAGGCCCTGGAGCGTCGCGGCGATGGCCGTCGGATGGTGGGCGAAGTCGTCGATGACCTGAATACCCGCCACCTCGCCACGCACTTCCTGACGGCGGCGCGGGCTCTCGAAACGCGATAGCGCCGCACAGCCACGGGCCAGGTCGACGCCACAGGCATGGGCCGCCGCCAGGGCCGCCAGCGCGTTGCGAGCGTTGTACTCACCGCTGAGGTGCCAGTCGACGACGGCATCCTCACTGATCTCGGGTGTTTCATGGATCACCCGGAACCGGCTGGCATCTTCGCGCTCCAACGCAATCCGCCAGGGGCTGTCGGCGGCGGTTCCCAAATGCGCCACCGGCGTCCAGCATCCCTGTTCGAGCACTCGTTCGAGAGCCGGCTCGTCATCGGCGACCAATAACTGGCCATTGCCCGGCACGGTACGTACCAGGTGGTGAAACTGACGCTCGATGGCCGCCAGGTCGGGGAAGATATCCGCGTGGTCGAATTCCAGGTTGCCCAGGATCGCGATCTCGGGACGGTAATGCACGAATTTGGAGCGCTTGTCGAAGAACGCCGTGTCATATTCGTCGGCTTCCACCACGAAGGGCGCTCCCTCGGCACCCAGGCGCGCCGACACCCCGAAGTTGCGCGGCACACCACCGATCAGGAATCCCGGGGCAAGCTCTGCCGACTCCAGCAACCAGGCCAGCAGGCTAGCCGTGGTGGTCTTGCCGTGCGTCCCCGCCACTGCGATCACTCGCCTTCCGGGCAGCACATGTTCGGCCAGCCACTGAGGGCCGGATACATAAGGCAGTCGCGCAGCGAGTACCGCCTCGACTTCGGGATTGCCGCGGGAAAGCGCATTGCCGATCACCACCAGGTCGGGACGCGGCTCCAGGTTGTCCGCTGCATACCCTTCGAGCAACTCGATACCGGCCTCGCGCAGTTGAACGCTCATGGGAGGATAGACGTTGGCGTCCGAGCCACTGACGCGATGGCCCAACTCGCGGGCCAGCAGTGCCAGGCTGCCCATGAAGGTGCCACAGATTCCCAGGATATGAACGTGCATCGATGACTCCTGCCAACCAGCTTCCTGCCAAGATGGCAGCGAGACTAGCATGCTGCCCTCAGGCTCACCACAATGTACAGTGTCAGGCCGGCATTACCGGCATGTTAAGCGCCCCGCGGATGCGCCGGCTTCCACTTTCGGCTAACATTACGCGCGACTCATCGGACCGAGTCACAGGTCGACCCGAATTCACAGGGGTTATGCGAAAGGCCACTTTCGGATAGGCCCTCTCAGCGACTCCAAGGAGAGAAGTAGCCCTCATGGCCCAGTACAATGCCTTTTATGCCCAGTCTGGCGGTGTCACCGCCGTGATCAACGCCAGTGCGTGCGGCGTGATCGAGGCGTGTCGTCGTCAATCCGACCTGGTCGGCAAGGTGTATGCCGGACACAACGGCATCATCGGCGCCCTGACCGAGGACCTGATCGACGTAACCCAGGAGTCCGATGCCGACATCGCGGCGCTGCGCCACACCCCGGGCGGCGCCTTCGGCTCCTGCCGTTACAAGCTCAAGGACATCGAGACCCACCGCGCCCAGTACGAACGCCTGATCGAAGTCTTCAAGGCCCACGACATTCGCTACTTTTTCTACAATGGTGGCGGCGACAGTGCCGACACCTGCCTCAAGGTGTCGCAGTTGTCCGAAAAAATGGGCTACCCGCTGACCGCCATCCACGTGCCCAAGACCGTCGACAACGATCTGCCGATCACCGACAACTCGCCGGGCTTCGGCAGCGTCGCCAAGTATATCGCCACCTCCACGTTCGAGGCATCGCTCGACATCGCCTCGATGTGCGCCACCTCGACCAAGGTATTCGTGCTCGAGGTCATGGGGCGGCATGCCGGCTGGATCGCCGCCGCCGGCGCCCTGGCCGGCCAGGG
>NZ_JBHRUG010000050.1:27320-71631 GCF_042646605.1 Litchfieldella rifensis
CGGTCAAGCGCTACGGCTACTGCGTGATCGTGGTCTCCGAAGGTGCGCGTTATCCCGATGGCACCTTCCTTGCCGATTCCGGCAACACCGACGCCTTCGGTCACCGACAGCTTGGCGGTGTGGCGCCGACGCTGGCCGGCATGATCAAGCAGGACCTGGGTTACAAGTACCACTGGGCGGTGGCCGACTACCTGCAGCGGGCCGCGCGTCACCTGGCCTCGAAAACCGACGTCGATCAGGCCTACGCGGTAGGCAAGAAAGCCGTGGAACTGGCGTTGGAAGGCAAGAACTCCATGATGCCGACCATCAAACGCATCAGTGACACGCCCTACGAATGGCGCATCGATGCCGCGCCGTTGGCGGAAGTCGCCAACCGCGAGAAGTTCATGCCCCGCGACTTCATCCGCGAGGACGGCTTCGGGATCACCGACGCCTGCCGTCGCTACCTGCAACCGCTGATCCAGGGCGAGGACTTCCCGCCATTCGCCAACGGTCTGCCGCAAGTGGCCAAGCTCAAGCTGGCCAGGGTCGAGCGCAAACTGCCGGAGTTCAAGCTGTAACGATATCTGCCAGCTAACATCGCGGCTACAGCCGCTCCTACCTGGATACGTGCCGATATCCACCACCATGCGCGGAAGGCAGCCACGGTGGTTTTCGTAGGAGCGGCTTAAGCCCGGGCGGCGTTCCGACGATGGCTTTGGCAACCCCGGGCGATGTCCGACATCACTGTTCCGTGCCGAAATACGGGATGTGGGATAGTTGCCTGCCTCCGTGGCACACGACGCTAAGCCGGCCTGACGGCCGGATCGCGGCTGAAGCCACTCCTACCTTTGCTGCGGTGGCGTGGCTTACCCCTGCGCAGGGAGCGATCATGGCGGGGTTCGTAGGAGCGACTTAAGTCCGGGCGGCGCTCCGACGATGGTTGTTGTTCCAGTCGTTGTTAGGCGTTATCGCCGCTGACCTGGATTCCAGGCTTGTCAGCGCAACAACCACGACAGCACCAATAGCAGCAGCAATACACCCGCCACGCCCTGCCAGAAATTGGCCGGTTCGCGCAGGATGCTGGGGTTGGTGCGTGTCTGCTTGTCGCCGTGGGGATCGCGCAGCGCATAGAGAAACTCCGACAGACGCCGGAAACGCAGCGCACGCTGCGGGTCCAACGCTCGGCGCAGGGCATCGTCGAGCGTTGCGGTCACCTCGGGGTTGAGGGTACGAGCACTGCGGTAGGCGAGCCGTTCCAGGTCGGTATGGCTGCGCAGTTGGTGGGGGGGCAACGCATAGGGGATGCTGCCGGTCAGCAGCCAGTAGACGGTGGACGCCAGCGCATATTGATCGCTGCGTCTGCCGACATCGTCGTCCAGGGCATATTCCGGCGCGCTGTGTTCGGTCAGTCCCAGTTGCCGCGCCAGCTCGCGCGACCGTTTGTGGCCGTCACCCTCGCGCAGGCAGCAGGCGCTGAAGTCGGCCAGCACCACCTGGCCGTGGCTGTCGATGAGGATGTTGTCGGGATGAATCTGCTGGTGGAGCAGATCGCGACGATGCAATGCCTGCACGGCCTTTCCCAGTTGACGGGCAATGTCCAGGCGCTGTGCCAGGCTGGCCTGGGGATGACGTCGCGCCCAGTCGGAGAGGCGCTCGCCCTTTACGTACGCCATCAGATAATAGAGATGGCGCCGCGGACGCGAGGACTCCATGACCTTGGCCACGAACGGCGAGTTGACCCGTTCCACCACCCATTGCTGCAGCAGGAAATGTTCCAGATAGGCATTGCGGCTCGACAACTCGGGGCTCGGCGCCTTCATCACCATTTCACGCTCGCTGTAGGTGTCGCGCACCCGGTAGACTCGGGACTGGGCGGTGCGTGACAGCACTTCCTGCACTTCCAGGCCGTCCACACGGTCACCCGGCAACAACTCCGACGGCACCGGCAGGTCACCATACAGCTTGCCGGGGTGATCGTTTTCTTGCTCGGGCAGTTGATCGATCCGCACCAACTGGAAACAGAACTGCTCGCCGCCGTAACCACGCTCCTGGGCGCGTGACTGAGCGGCATCCGCCAGCCGCTCACAGGCAGCATCGAGATCGCTGACATCGGCACGAATCAGGTGTACATAATCCGACGGCATCAGGGTGCCGCGCACGGCCTGGGTGGTGAACAGGAAGATATCGCCCTGCTTGAGCGGCATGCTCATGTAGTCGATATCGATGCTGCCATCCAGACCCAGCGCCCGCGAGGGATAACGGTAACCGCCCAGGTCGGTGACATGGTCACGGGAGAGCTGCTCGAACTCGGCGCCACGCAGGCGGAACACCAGCGTATCGCCCATATGGAAGAGGTGTGCCTCGCGCCCGCGATAGACCATCGCCGACAGCGAGGAAATATAGCTGCCATCGGGCACATGGCCACTCTGGCTATGACACCAGCCATTGAGGGCGCGCAGCACTCGGGTCGCCGAGGTCTTGACGTCCCAGTGATCGGGCGTCGAGAAATAGTCGGCGAGAAAACCACGCACACTGAGATCGCCGGCCTGCTTGGCGATGGCATTGCGCGAGGTCGAGTCGCTGATCACGGCACTGGCCCCCTTGACTCGCAATAGCGAGCTATCGGGAATGCGTACCGACATCGAACTACGGTGATGGCGCCACTCAGGAGCAACGAAGGCCTGTCCCACACTCAGCGACAACTCGGAATCCGCCAACGCGACTCTCCTCGACTCATGACGTTCGTGACGAGCGTCCATCATACACCCCTTATGCGACAACGCCTTGTCGACCAAAGGGAAGCCGCCCTCCGGACAGGGGCCCTTTTGTCGCATTGGTAATCGAGCGAGGCTGTTCGTATAATTCGGCGGATTCCACGGCTTCCATCTGCCATTTCAAGGACTGCACAATGAGTTTCGACAAGATTCCTGCCGGCAAGGACCTCCCCAACGACGTCTATGTCGCCATCGAGATCCCTGCCAACCATGCACCGGTCAAGTACGAGATCGACAAGGACATGGATGCGTTGCTGGTCGATCGCTTCATGGCCACGCCGATGTTCTATCCGGCCAACTACGGCTTCATCCCCAACACCCTGGCCGACGACGGCGACCCGCTGGATGCGCTGGTGGTCACCCCCTATCCGGTACAGCCCGGCAGCGTGATTCGTGCCCGCCCGGTGGGCATTCTCAACATGACTGATGAAGCCGGTGAAGACGCCAAGCTGGTGTGTGTGCCCCACCAGAAGCTGAGCGCCCTCTATGACGATGTCCAGGAAGTGACCGACCTGCCGGAATTGCTGCGCCAGCAGATCGCCCACTTCTTCGAGAACTACAAGGATCTCGAAAAGGGCAAGTGGGTCAAGGTCGAATCCTGGGAAGGTGCCGATGCCGCACGCAAGGCGATCGAGAAGGCGGCGGCCGCCCATACCAAGGCCTGATCGACACCTTTCTTCCGCATCGCAGACACGACGGGCACCCTGGATGGGGTGCCCGTCGATTCGTTCAACACTCCCTATCCTTCGCTGGCAGGCGCACTAGCCTCTTCTTCCGTAACACCGGGAGGCTCGTTCCCGCCGGCTGACCCGGAAGCATCCCCCGCCTCGGGGGTGGCTCCTTGCGCTTCACCCTCCTGGCTGGCGGCCGGCTCCTCGGCAGAGGCATCGCCGGGGGCAGTGCCCTCTTCGCGGGTCATCGGGCTTTCCGGGGCCTCCTGGTCAGCGGAGGCGTCCTGCCCCCCACCTGCCGGGGATGGCTCATCGACGCTGACGCCACTGACGTTGGCCGATAGCTCTGCCGCAAGATCTCGAGCCCGCGCGGTGTAATTGGCCATGACCAACGAATGGTTGGCGAAGATCCCGAAACCGGAGCCATTGAGGATCACCGGACTCCATATCCGGCGTTGCGTCATGTCCAGCTCAGCGACCAGGCGCTGCAGGGTCTCATTGCCACCGGCGGCATCGAGTACCGCGGCGAAGTCGCGCTCCACGGCCTCGAGCAGATGCATCAAGGCCCAGCCACTGCCTCGTGCCTCGAAGAAGACATCGTCGATCCGATACCAGGGAGTGGCCGTGAGTTCCTCGGCATCAATATCCAGATTGCGTAGCGTCTCGCGTTCGGTGACGCTGGCCGAGAGCCGTTGCGTCAATACATCGAGACGGCCTGCGACCCGGTCGAGCCAGCGCGCCAGGCCATCGCCGTTGGCGTTAAAGCTGGCCCCGTTCCCGGCAGACAAGTCGTGCAGGTACCCGCCCAACGCCTCTACCGCCCGCTCGAGACGCTGCTCGGCCGAGGGATATAGCCAATCGCGACTATCGACCATCAGTTGCTGATGTGCCTCCTCGAACGCTGAATTCGCCCCGATGTCCCGCTCCGCCAACGCCTGTGCCAGATCGCGGGCCTGAAGAAGCACGCCATATTCCCAGTTGGGCATATTGTCGAGCCACAACCCCGGGGGCAGCATGTCATTGCGCAGATAGCCACCAGGCTTGTCGAGCAAGGTATCGACCGTGGTCATCAGAGTCGCCGTGACAACCGCACCACGTGCCGCTGACGGGTTGGCGGCTCGCGCCCCCTCTTCGGCATTCTCGTCGCGCTGCACGGCCGTGGCTTGCGCCACGTCGAAGGACGCCGGCGGTCGGCTCCACCAGATGCCCAGGACAATGGTCACCAGCAGATACAGCACCACCAGAATCAACAGTGGCTTCCAGATCCAGCCATACTCGGGACGTTCGAGCACTTCCGTGCTGCGAGGGGAATGTCCGGCCTTGCGTTTGCCGAAGATTGACATGGTCGACATCCTTGCGCGAAAAGTCATTGAAAGGGTTGCCAGTGCTGCCGCGACAACAAAACGGGCGATAATTGGGTTATCCTAGCATGCACCTTGGGGTGTATTCGCAATCAGTGGAGTATCGCAAACACTCCCTTGGTCGTAGGTTATAGCCACTCGGTCATTCATCGGATAAGAGTATTGGCGTTGAAACACCGGCTATTTCTCCTCTTGTGCAGCCTGCTGATGCTGATATCAGGCACGTCGCAGGCCCAGTGGTTCTCCAGCAGTTCGGATAAGGAGTTCCTGCCGGTGCTGGAGGCCTTCCAGGCCAGTGCCTGGCACGACGACGACACTCTCTACGTCGGCTTCGAGAATGCCGAGGGTTATTATCTCTATCGCCACCGCTTCAGCGTCGAAAGCCTTGACGAGAGCCTCGTCCTTGGCGACCCGGTGCTGCCCCCGGGCGAGTTCAAGAGCGATGAATTCCTGGGAGACGTCTACGTCTTCTACGACCGGGTGGTGCTAGAGGTCCCCTTCGAAGGCAACGCTGCAGGAGAGCTGCCGTTCGCCCTGACCTTCCAGGGATGCGCCGATGCAGGGCTGTGCTATCCACCGGAACGCATCACCCTCGACGCCCTGCCCGGCTCGGCACCTGCCGCCTTCGCCGGTTGGGAGCCAGACAACAACGCAGCGCAGGAAGGCGCCGGCCAGCGGACGCCACCCGGCCCCCCGACCATTGTCGCTCCCGACCTGCAAAGCGAGGATGGTCACTTCAGCGCCCTGCTGCTCGATGCCAGCCCGGCGCTGGTGCTGGGCTTGTTCTTCCTTGCCGGCCTGGGACTGACCTTCACGCCCTGCGTATTGCCGATGATCCCGATCCTGTCGTCGATCATCATCGGCCAGAATCCCAGCCGCCCACGAGCCTTCATGCTCTCGGCCAGCTATGTCGCCGGAATGGCTCTTACCTATGCCGCCATTGGCGTGCTGATGGGGCTGTTCGGTGCCGGTCTCAACCTGCAGGCGCGGTTGCAGTCCGCACCGGTACTGATCACCTTCAGCATCCTGTTCGTGGTCTTTGCATTGGCCATGTTCGGGATCTTCAACCTGCGCCTGACACCAGCCCTGGCCACCCGGGTGGAGGCCTGGCAAAACCGTGCCCAGCGAAGCGGTCCAGCAGGACTGGCGTTGGCCGGCGCCCTGTCAGTGCTGGTGGTGTCACCGTGCGTTTCGGCGCCACTGGCCGGCGCCCTGGTTTTCATTTCCACCACCGGCAATGCTTGGATGGGTGGACTGACCCTGTTGGTTCTCGCCCTCGGCATGGGGATCCCGTTACTGGCGGTCGGCACCTTCGGTACCACCCTGATGCCACGTACCGGCGCCTGGATGAATGGCGTCAAGAGCGCGTTCGGTATCCTGCTGCTGGGGATCGCCATCTGGTTGATCGAGCGCCTGCTGCCAGCCTCGCTGGCACTACTGCTGTGGGCGGCCCTGGCCATCGGTACGGCCCTGGCACTTGGCGCTTTGCAGACCAATACCGTCCAAGGCTGGCCCCGCCTACGCCAGGGGGCTGGCCTGCTGTTACTGGTGTGGGGTATCGCACTGGTGATCGGTGCCGCCCGCGGTGCCCATGATCCATTGCGGCCCCTGGCCCCGCTGGCCGGTAACGAGGCTACCGACTCGCCCCGGTTCGCCAGCTCGCCAGTGGCGACCGTCTCTCGGCTGGAGGCACTGAACGCCGAGCTGGCAAAAGCCGCTGACCAGGGCCGGCCGGCGTTCGTCGATGTCACCGCCGACTGGTGCATCTCGTGCAAGCAGATGGAGCGCACGGTCTATCCCAGCCCCCAGGTGGCGGAACCGTTGTCGGCCTTTACCCGCATCCAGGTCGATGTCACCGACACCAATGACGACAGCCGGGCATTGCTCGAGCATTTCAACCTGTTTGGCCCACCCAGCCTGCTGTTCTTCGTTGACGGCAAGGAAGTCCGCGCCGCTCGCATTCAGGGCGAAGTGGATCGCGACGGCTTTGCCGACCATCTGCAACAACTGTTGCAATGGCTCTCCACTCGTTCGGCCAACAGTCTGCCCTCAGTCTCCTGAAGATCGCCAAATCATCGTTTAAAAGCGACGATCATTCCGAATTCTGCACGAACTGGACAATGCTGAAATTTTTCGGCAAACTCCGCCCACATGCCTTATAAGGCCTCTAGAGACGGCATCTTGCAAGATCATGCCGGGATCTGGACAAATTTTGAGCAGGTTAACAGCTCCCATCCTTTACTCATCCGATCGAGACAGGCTCATGGATATCCGCAAGGTCAAGAAACTGATCGAGCTGCTGGAAGAATCCAACATCAGCGAAATCGAAATCCAGGAAGGCGAAGAGTCGGTACGTATCAGCCGTCATCCCGATGGCGCAAGCTACCCCGCCGCACCCATGCCCCAGGGTTACCCCCAAGGCTATCCCCAGGGCTATGCGCCAGCACCGGCGGCCCCCTCTTCTGCCCCAACGATCGCGCCGGAACCCAGTGCACCTGCAGAACCGCAGGGGCATGCCGTGTCTTCCCCCATGGTCGGCACCTTCTACCGTTCGCCGGCCCCAGGATCAAAGCCCTTCGTCGAAATCGGTCAGAGCATCAGGAAAGGCGATCCGGTGTGCATCGTCGAAGCGATGAAGATGATGAACCAGATCGAAGCCGACAAGGACGGGGTGATCGAAGCGATTCTCGTCGAGGACGGCGAGCCGGTCGAATTCGACCAGCCGATGCTGATCATCGCCTGAGGGGGATTTCAATGACAACATGGGCGGATAAATGATGTTGGACAAGGTACTCATCGCCAACCGCGGCGAGATCGCCCTGCGCATCCTGCGTGCCTGCAAGGAATTGGGCATCAGGACCGTGGCGGTGCACTCCAAGGCCGACCGCGAACTGATGCATGTACGCCTGGCCGACGAGGCCGTATGCATCGGGCCGGCGCCCTCCGCACAATCGTATCTGAACATTCCGGCGTTGATCAGCGCCGCCGAGGTCACCGACGCCAGCGCCATCCATCCTGGCTACGGCTTCCTGTCCGAGAATGCCAATTTTGCCGAACAGGTGGAGCGTTCCGGCTTCACCTTCATTGGCCCACGCGCCGAAACCATTCGCTTGATGGGCGACAAGGTCAGTGCCATCGAGGCCATGAAGAAGGCGGGGGTTCCCACTGTCCCTGGCTCCGATGGCCCACTTCCGGATGACGAGGCCGAAGTCATGCGCATCGCTCGGCGCATCGGCTATCCGGTGATCATCAAGGCCGCCGCCGGTGGCGGTGGTCGCGGCATGCGCATGGTACACAGCGAGGCCCATCTGCTAGCGGCGGTCAGCATCACCAGGAACGAAGCCAACGCCGCTTTCGGCGATGGCACGTTGTACATGGAAAAGTTCCTCGAACACCCACGTCACGTCGAGGTCCAGGTGCTGGCCGATGGCCAGGGCAACGCCGTCCATCTCTACGATCGCGATTGCTCATTGCAGCGACGCCATCAGAAGGTACTCGAGGAGGCACCGGCACCGCACCTCGACCAGGAAGCGCGTGCCCAAGTGCTCAAAGCCTGTACCGATGCCTGCCTGACGATCAACTACCGTGGTGCCGGTACCTTCGAGTTCCTCTATGAGGATGGGCAGTTCTTCTTCATCGAGATGAACACGCGCGTGCAGGTGGAACACCCGGTCACCGAAATGGTTACCGGCGTGGATATCGTCAAGGAGCAGTTGCGCATCGCCTCCGGCTTGCCCCTGTCGATCAAGCAGGAAGACGTCAAGCTCGCCGGGCATGCCTTCGAGTGCCGCATCAATGCCGAGGACTCACGCACCTTCATGCCCTCACCCGGCAAGGTGACTCTCTATCACGCCCCCGGGGGATTGGGCGTGCGCATGGACTCGCACCTGTATACCGGCTATACCGTGCCTCCTCACTACGACTCGCTGATCGGCAAGCTCATCACTTGGGGAGAAAACCGCGAGACGGCCCTGACACGGATGCGCAATGCGCTCGACGAATTGCTGGTGGAAGGCATCAAGAGCAATATCGACCTGCAGAAGGACCTGGTGCGTGACGGCCACTTCCAGCATGGCGGCGTGAACATCCATTACCTGGAGAAGAAACTCAGTCTGTAATGCCCTGTCGGAGTGACCGAGCAAGTACGGACCGGGGGTGCCTGAAAAGCCGACGAATACAAGCCGTTTTTCAGGCAAGGCCGAATCGAATGCCCGCACGGGGTGGCGTCGAAGCCGCCCCGTTCGCATTTTCCTCTCCCACGTTGACGACGAGAGATCATCATGCCCTGGTTACAACTCAAGGCGCATATCGCACCGGAACAAGCCGACCTCCTCGAGGAGTTGCTGCTTGCCGAGGGGGCCTCAGCCATTACGCTGCAGGACGCCCACGACGATCCGGTTTTCGAGCCTGAGCGCGGCACCACCCCACTATGGCATGACACCATCCTCACCGGCCTCTACGACGATCTGGAAGGTATCGAGGCCATGCTCGAGCGCGTGCGCCAGGCCTGGGCCGCGGAAATTCCCGAGGAGCCGTGCCCGGAGATCGAGTTCGAACTGCTCGCCGACCGGGATTGGGAGCGCGAATGGATGGACGGCTTTCACCCCCTGCGCATGGGCAGCCGGCTATGGATCGTACCGAGTTGGCACGATGCCCCCGACCCCGACGCCGTCAATCTGCTGCTCGATCCAGGCTTGGCCTTCGGTACCGGCACTCACCCCACCACGGCACTGTGCCTGGAGTGGCTCGACGGCCTGGCCGCGACGGGTGCACTCGAAGGTCGCGACGTACTGGATGTAGGCTGTGGCTCGGGCATTCTGGCCATTGCTGCCTTGAAGCTCGGTGCCGCACACGCCACCGGCACCGATATCGACCCTCAGGCCCTGCTGGCCAGTCGCGACAATGCCGAACGCAACGCCATCGAAGCTTCAAGACTCGAACTGCTCTATCCCGAACAGCTCGAGTTCCGCCCCTTCCCGGTAGTGATCGCCAATATTCTCGCAGGCCCCCTGGTGGAGCTGGCCACGACCATCGCCGATCACGTGGCGCCCGGGGGACGCCTGGCACTCTCCGGCATCCTCGCCGCCCAGGCCGATGAGGTACTGGATGCCTATCGCGACCAGGGCCTGATCATGGACGATCCCGCCGAGCGCGATGGCTGGATACGCCTGAGCGGACACCGGTCACGGGGTTGAGTCCGTCATTGCGACCTTTTCCGCCTTCACCCGGACGCTGTCCATGAGTATGATAAGCCCCCTTGCCCAATGACAGCCGAACGGACGCACCGAGCGACGATGTTCCATCACAACCAGCGGATGCCGCCCGCCATCGGGCCGCATCGACTTCCTAACCGCGTGATCCTGGCCCCCATGGCCGGCGTCACCGACCGCCCCTTCCGCCAGCTCTGCCGGCGTCTGGGTGCGGGGCTGGTCGTTTCGGAGATGGTCACCTCGGATCCCAGCCTGTGGCATACCCGCAAGTCGCGGCTGCGCCTCGATCATCGTGGTGAACCCGGCCCACGTTCGGTCCAGATCGCCGGCGGCGATGCTCACATGCTGGCCCAGGCGGCACGGCTGAATGCCGACCAGGGCGCCGAGATCATCGATATCAACATGGGCTGTCCGGCGAAGAAAGTCTGCAACAAGGCGGCCGGGTCGGCGCTATTGCGCGACGAGGGGTTGGTCGGTGAGATTCTCGATGCCGTCGTCGCCGCCGTGGACATCCCGGTGACGCTGAAGATCCGCACTGGCTGGTGCGAAAACAGCAACAATGCGGTACGCGTGGCTCACCTTGCCCAGGAAGCCGGCATCGCCGCCCTGGCGGTGCATGGCCGCACCCGTCGACAGCGCTACCATGGCCAGGCCGAATACGACACCATCGCCGCCGTCAAGAGCGCGGTGAATATTCCGGTCTTCGCCAATGGCGACATCGATTCTCCTTCCAAGGCCGTCGCTGTGCTCGACTATACTGGTGCGGATGCGGTAATGATCGGTCGTGGTGCCCAGGGCAATCCTTGGATCTTTCGCGAAATCGATCACTACCTGCAGCATGGGGAACACCTGCCGCCGCCGACGAATGACGAGCGAGCCCGCGTGATGCGCGATCACCTCGAGGCGCTGCATGACTTCTATGGCGATCACATGGGAGTCCGTATCGCCCGCAAGCATCTGGGATGGTATCTTGCCAGCCGCCTGCATCTTGCCCCCCAGGCAGTCAAGTCACAGCGGGCCATCTTCAATGCGCTGGAGCGGCCTCGGGACCAACTTCACTTCGTGGACGAACTGTTTCGTCATGCGACGGCTCATGGCGGCCGCCACATGACGACGGATGGAATCAGTGCAGCATGACCAGCAGGCAAGCGACTCCCAATCATGGCATGACCGCCCACCAGGATCCCCTGGAGATCACCGGTGCACCCACGGTGTCTTCGCGGGCGACCTCTCCAGCAACGCCTCAGGAGCAGCCGCTGCGTGAAGCGGTCGATGCGGCCATGCGACGCTATTTCGCCCATCTCGACGGCGAGACGGTCACCGATCTCTATGCCATGGTGCTGGCCGAGGTCGAAGCCCCCTTGCTGACGTCGGTGATGGATTATGTCAACGGCAACCAGACCCGTGCCGCCGAAATCCTGGGGCTCAATCGCGGCACACTGCGCAAGAAACTCAAGCAATACGCCCTGATATGACACCGAAGGGGAGCCGCATGCGGCTCCCCTTTTCGTGCCTCTCCTCCCAGGCACGGATGAATCTTCTATCCTCCAGCATCAAGAGTGGAACCGAATGGCCAATCAAGCGACTCCCCCTCCTCACCAGCCAGTACGCCGCGCCCTGATCAGCGTCTCCGACAAGACCGGCGTCGTCGATTTCGCCCGCGGCCTGGCCGAACGCGGTGTCGAACTGTTGTCCACCGGCGGCACCTTCCGCCTGCTCCAGGACAATGGCATCGCGGTGCGTGAAGTCAGCGAACACACCGGCTTCCCGGAAATCATGGACGGTCGCGTCAAGACCCTGCATCCCAAGATCCACGGCGGCATCCTCGGCCGCCGCGGTGTCGACGACGCGGTGATGGTGGAGCACGATATCGCGCCGATCGACATGGTGGTGGTCAACCTCTATCCCTTTGCCGCCACCGTCGCCCGGCCCGACTGCACCCTGGAGGACGCCATCGAGAACATCGACATCGGCGGCCCGACCATGGTACGTGCCTGCGCCAAGAATCATGCCCACACCACCATCGTGGTGGACGCCGGCGACTATGCCCGGGTGCTGGACGAAATCGCCGCTCAGGACGGCAGGGTCAGTGACGCCACCCGTTTCGATCTCGCGGTCAAGGCCTTCGAGCACACCGCCGCCTATGACGCCGCCATCGCCGACTACCTCGGCCAGCGGGTCCCCGGCGGCGAAGGTGGCTTTCCGCGCACCTACAACCTGCAGTTCCGCAAGAAGCAATCGATGCGCTACGGCGAAAACCCGCACCAGGGGGCGGCATTCTATGTCGAGCCTGAGGCTTCGGAGGCCAGCGTCGCCACCGCCGAGCAACTACAAGGCAAGGCCCTGTCGTTCAACAATGTCGCCGACACCGATGCCGCCTTCGAATGCGTCAAAGCCTTCACCGAGACCGCCTGCGTGATCGTCAAGCATGCCAACCCCTGTGGCGTGGCCGTCGGCGAGAATGCACTGCAGGCCTACGAGAAGGCCTTCGCCACCGACCCCACCAGCGCCTTCGGCGGCATCATCGCCTTCAACGCACCTCTGGATGGAGAGACGGCGCGGGCCATCATCGATCGTCAGTTCGTCGAGGTCATCATCGCTCCGGGGATCAGCGACGAGGCCAAGGCCACCGTCGCCGAGAAACAGAACGTACGGCTGCTCGACGTCGGTGCCCATTGGCCCGGTAAGCGTGAGCACGCACATGACTTCAAGCGCGTCACCGGCGGGCTGCTGGTCCAGGACCGCGACTTGGGCATGGTCGGCCGCGATGACCTTACCGTGGTCAGCGAGCGGGTGCCCAGCGAGCAGGAGACGCGCGACCTGGCGTTTGCCTGGAAAGTCGCCAAGTACGTCAAGTCCAACGCCATCGTCTATGCCAAGCACGGCCAGACGATCGGCGTGGGTGCCGGCCAGATGAGCCGCGTCTACTCGGCCAAGATCGCCGGCATCAAGGCCGCCGACGAGGGACTCGCCGTACCCGGCTCGGTGATGGCCTCCGATGCCTTCTTCCCGTTCCGCGACGGCATCGACGCCGCCGCCGCGGCCGGCATCACCGCAGTGATCCAGCCCGGCGGCTCGATGCGCGACCAGGAGGTGATCGATGCCGCCAACGAGGCGGGAATCGCCATGGTATTCACCGGCATGCGCCATTTTAGGCACTGAAGCTGTAAGCTGTAAGCTGTAAGCTGTAAGCTGTAAGCTGTAAGCTGTAAGCTGTAAGCTGTAAGCTGTAAGCTGTAAGCTGTAAGAACAGAATAACCTTCTGACAGACAAGGAAAATCCCACGCGGAACAGCGCGTGGGATTTTTCCCCGCTTTATTGCATAGCCGCTACGCTTCGTCGGGAACTTTCTGTTGAGTGTCCGTTTCGATGTCCTCGCCCAGGAAGCCGCCGGACTGACGCCGCCATAGTGCGGCATAGAGACCATCGTGGCGAAGCAGCTCCTCGTGGGTGCCAGCCTCGATGATGCGCCCCTTGTCCATGACCACCAGCCGGTCCAGCATGGCGATGGTCGACAGGCGGTGGGCAATGGCGATCACGGTCTTGCCCTCCATCAAGGCATAGAGCTGTTCCTGGATCGCCGCCTCGACCTCGGAGTCCAGCGCCGAGGTGGCCTCGTCGAGCACCAGGATCGGCGCGTTCTTCAGCAGCACCCTAGCGATGGCGATACGCTGGCGCTGCCCGCCCGAGAGCTTGACCCCACGTTCGCCGACATGCGCATCCAACCCCCGGCGCCCCTGCGGATCGCTCAGGGTCTCGATGAAGGTATCGGCATGGGCGCGCCGCGCGGCATCCATCACCTGTCCATCGCTGGCATGCGGACTGCCGTAGCGAATGTTGTCGCGGATCGAGCGGTGCAATAACGACGTATCCTGGGTCACCATCCCGATCTGCCGGCGCAGCGACTCCTGGGTAACACCAGCGACATCCTGACCGTCGATCAGGATGCGCCCCTCCTCCAGGTCATAGAAGCGCAGCAACAGATTGGCCAGGGTCGATTTTCCTGCCCCGGACCGGCCGATGATCCCCACCTTCTCACCCGGCTGGATGGCCAGCGAGAGATCCTCGATGACCCGCGGCTGGCGCTCGTCGTCGCGCGATTTGCCGTAGTGGAAATGCAGGTGTTCGAAACGGATCTCGCCACGCGGCACGACTAGCTCCTTGGCACCGGGCCGATCGGTTACCGTCGGTGTTCGAGCGATGGTGTTGATACCATCCTGCACCGTGCCGATGTTCTCGAACAGGCCGGCCACTTCCCATAGAATCCAGTCCGACATGAAGCGGATCCGCATCACCAGTGCGATCGCCACCGCGATCACGCCGAGCGAGATGGCCGCGAAGTACCAGGTGATGACGGCGATCGCCGCCACCGAGGCCAACAACAGCGAATTCAGCACCGTCAGGCATACCGTCATCACGGTCACCAGACGCATCTGGCGATGCACTGTCTGCATGAACATGTCCATGGCGTCGCGGGCATATTCCTGTTCACGCAACGTATCGGCGAACAACTTGATGGTCTGGATATTGGTGTAGCTGTCGACGATACGCCCGGTCATCTGCGCCCGGGCATTGGCCTGGGCCATCGATACCCGGCGCAAGCGCGGCACGAAGACGATCATGATTCCCACATAACCCGCCAGCCAGACGACCAGCGGCAGCATCAACCAGGGGTCGGCACGTCCCACGAGGAACATGGCACCGGTGAAGTAGACGAGGACATAGACGAACAGGTCGGTCAGCTTCATCACCGTCTCGCGGACAGCCAGTGCCGTCTGCATGACCTTCTGCGACACACGACCGGCAAACTCGTCCTGGAAGAACAGCATGCTCTGGCCGAGGATATGCCGATGCGCGAGCCAACGCCCAATCATCGGATAGTTGCCGAAAATGCTCTGGTGCTTGAGCAGCGACTGCCCCAGCACCAATAGTGGCAAGCCGAATATCACCAGCAGCGCCATGCCGGCCAGGGACCAGCCATGCTCGGCAAAGAACCCATCCCGCTCGGCATCGGCCAGCCAATCGACCAAGTCTCCCATATAACTGAAGAATACCAACTCGGCGGCCGACACCAGGCCCGTCAATAGTGACATCATCGCCAGCAGTGGCAACACCGCTTTCGAATAATGATAAAGGAAAGCCAACAGGCCACGCGGCGGTGTGCCAGACGCCTCCTGCGGATAGGGGTGCACTAATGTCTCGAAGAAGTGGAACATGGCGATAGCGACTCCATTGCACTGACCGGGCAACCGGGAGCTTATTACCTCAATCTTACTTTAGGTCAACAGTATTTTTGCGCTCCTCAACGACAACGGACAGCCCTGCGGCTGCCCGTTGTCCGTAGCGCATGGGGTCGAGCGCGAGGCTCAGCCAAGGTCGATACAGAGGTACTTGGTCTCAACGAATTCGTCCAGTCCCTGGTGCCCACCTTCGCGACCCAGGCCCGAGGACTTGACGCCGCCAAAGGGGGCGGCAGCGTTGGAAATCAAGCCGGTGTTGATTCCTACCATGCCATACTCCAGGGCTTCGGCCACCCGCCACACGCGCGCCAGGTCACGAGAATAGAAATATGCAGCCAGGCCGGCATTGGTGTCATTGGCCATGGCTACAGCATCCTCTTCATCCTCGAAGGGGAAGACCGCCGCCAGCGGGCCAAAGGTTTCCTCGGAGGCGACCTTCATCTCGGCTGTGGCGCCGTTGATCAGGGTCGGAGTGAAGAAGTTGCCCCCCTGCGGGTGCGGATTGCCGCCCAACAGCAATTCGGCGCCATGGTCCATGGCGTCGCGAACGTGTTCGTTGACCTTGTCCACGGCACTCTGATCGATCAACGGACCGATGTTGATACCGGGCTCGACTCCGTTCCCGACGTGCAGTTCGCTATTCATGGCCACGGCAAACTTCTCACAGAAAGCGTTGACCACGCTGGACTGCACCAGGAAGCGGTTGGTCCCCACGCAGGACTGCCCGGTATTGCGGAACTTGGCGGTCATGGCGCCATCCACGGCGGCGTCCAGATCGGCATCCTCGAACACAATAAAAGGCGCGTTGCCGCCCAGCTCCAGCGAGATCTTCTGGATGTGCTGTGATGCCTGGGCCATCAGCTTGCTGCCGACTTCGGTGGAACCGGTAAAGGTAATCTTGCGCACCACCGGCGACTCGGTCAGCGTCGTGGCAATTTCGCTGGCACGTCCGGGAACCACGTTGAACACGCCCCGTGGAATACCGGCTCGTTCGGCCAGCAGAGCCAGCGCCGTCGCGGAAAAGGGGGTCTGGCTGGCCGGCTTGACCACGATCGGACAACCGGCAGCCAGTGCCGCCCCCGCCTTGCGGGTGATCATGGCGGCGGGGAAGTTCCAAGGCGTGATGGCCCCTACTACACCCACCGGCTGCTTGGTCACCACGATGCGCTGGTTGGTTTTGGCGGCGGGCACGGTTTCGCCATAGATCCGACGCGCCTCCTCGGCGAACCAGCGCAGGAAGCTAGCCGCATAGGCGACCTCCCCGGCGGCCTCCTTGAGCGGCTTGCCCTGTTCCAGGGTCATGATGGTCGCGAGTTCCTGTTGATGCTCATGCATCAAATCGTGCCATTTCATCAAACAATCGGCCCGCTCGAGGGCGGTCAGGGCACGCCAGGCAGGAAAGGCCACCTCGGCCGCGGCAATGGCACGCTCGGTCTCGACACGACCCAGGCGCGGCACACGGCCGATGATCTCGCCATCGGCCGGATTGACGACATCGATCTGTTCACCACTGTCGGCGGCCACCCAACCGCCATCGATATAGGCAAAAGGCCGGAACAGCGGATTGTCTTGCAGGGATTGCATAGCATTCTCCTTCCCGGGATGACGGCGCCGGGCGCCGCTCAGGGTGGCAGCCATGGTATCGACGCCATAGCTGCCGTGACTGGGATTCGCGGATTCGCTTCATGAGCCCCGCCGTGCTCGAGTGATGGTTCCCGAGCGGCGAAGGATCGGACCACACCGGCCGGGACACTGGCCATCGTGTCGAAGCCGGCAAAGGGCTCACGCTAATTCTAACTTTCATGCTAAGCCGATTTGGGGCATGGCACCAACCCTAATGGCTCGGGGACGGGATGCTTGCCGACAAGCTCAAGGCCGGAGTGTCTCTCGCGAGTCGGACAGGGTGATGGAAACCGAGTCGGCAAAGCGCAGGGCATGCGGCTTGTCGATTTCCACCTGCGCCATCAACACCTGCTCGTAGGACATGATGATATCCAGCACCTCGCGGGTCATGCGTTCGAGCAACAGGAAGCGATTGTCTTCCACATGCGCGATCAGGTGCTTGGTGATGGTGCGATAGTCAAGCGCTTGATCGATATGGTTGAACTGCAGCGCACGCGCCGCACGATAGCGAATCACGGCATTGATCACCACATCCTGGCGATTCTGGATCTCCTCTTCCTTGATCCCTATGTAGGTACGCAGACGCAGGTTCTTGATGCGGATGGTGGCCAGGTCATGATCGAGATGCTGATCGTTGAGCGCATGCAACGGCATAGAAGGTCTTCCTCTCGAATGGCAATAGCCACCATTCAGCGATTGTAAACCAAGGTCAGGAACTCCTGGCGAGTCGGCTGATTTTCCCGGAAGGCGCCCAGCATGACCGAACTGGTCATGCTTGAATTCTGCTTTTCCACTCCCCGCATCATCATGCACATGTGCTGGGCTTCGATGACCACGGCCACTCCCCGTGCCTCGGTGACCTGCAGCACGGCTTCGGCGATCTGACGAGTGAGATTTTCCTGAATTTGCATGCGCCGAGCATACATGTCGACGATACGTGCGAACTTGGAAAGCCCCAATACCTTGCCGTTAGGCAGATAGGCGATGTGGCACTTGCCGATGAAGGGCAGCAGGTGATGCTCACACATCGAGTACAGCTCGATATTCTTCACCAGTACCATCTCGTCGGTTTCGGACTCGAATACCGCCCCATTGATCAGCGTTTCCAGCGACTGGGTATAACCACGGGTCAGAAACTGCATGGCCTTGGCGGCTCGCTTTGGCGTGTCGCGCAGGCCCTCGCGCTCGGGGTCTTCCCCTAGACCGCTGATGATCTGGCGATAGTGGTTGGCGAGTTCTTCGGTCATCGTTCAAACCTATTGTTCGAGATCAGGGCGCTAGCATTATTTGTACAAAATATATACATCATTTCTTTTTTTGTACAATGAAATCGTAATATCAACCGCCAATTCTAGCCCATCCATTGTCACAACGCAGGGCTGAATCAGCGGTCAAGGCGCGACATCCTGCCCCGCTGCCACAGCATTGCCGTCATGTTACAATAAATGCCCCATTTTGCCCCGCCCCGCGGGATTGGTTCCATAGTCGAGAATCCAGACCATGATGAAACGATGCCTGGCAATACTGGTGGTCGGCCTGACGCTACCCACATTGGCCATGAGCGACACATTACGCTTACCCGCCGATGCCACCATCGAGGTGCATGTGATCGACGAGGTGAACTTGAGCCGCGACACTGCCGAACTCTCCGACTTGCTGTTACAACCGGTAGCCAGTGAGCACGCCCGCCATCAGCTCCCCGAGCACTGCCTGATCACCGCCGATGCACGGCTAGACGATGAGCGAGTGCGCATAGCGGCCAAGACCCTGACCTGTATCGACACCCAAGGCACCAGCAGCGAGATCTTCAGCGGCACGCTCTCCGCATCGGCCATAGAGAACGATGGCAGTTTTGCCATCGATGCCTGCCTCCAAGCGGCCGATGACAGCTGTGAACACGCCAGGCTAAGCCCCGAACATATCTTCCAGTTGCGCCTGGGGAGTGCACTGGAGCTGGAAGCCCAGGACAATCCCGCCGCCCGTATCAACGAGCAACGCCGGCAGGCCGATGGCGAGGGGATCGCCAACCCGATCCCCAGCAACCGCCCTGACCCGGACGAGGACTGATCGCCAGGCACTGTTGGTAACCATGCCCGAGCCCGTTCTCCACGACCTCGATCACATGTTGGGCAATACATATGCGGACCTGTGACTATACTGGAGGCCATGAGAACACTCAGAAAATTCCACCGCCTCCCCCGTGCTCGGAAAATCATCCTCATGGAAGCCGCTTTCCTGCTGCCATGGGCATGGATCCTGGTGAGGACCCTTCCGTTTCGGTTCTGGTCACGAGGACTGGGCAAGCCAACACCGGGAGAAGCCGATCCCGCGGTCGCCGCCGTTGATAAACGAGCGCGGGATATCTGCTGGGCCATTGTGGCCATCAACCAAGCAGCCGGCGATCGATTCACCTGTCTGATGCTGGCCATGACGGCTCAGTGGATGCTGAACAGGCGCCATATCTCCAGCAGCCTGGTACTGGGTACGCGCACCGAGCAAGGCGCTGACAATCGGCTCACCATGCAGGCACATGCCTGGCTAAGGGTGGGCGCGCGAATCGTACTGGGCCACCATGGCGGCCAATACACGGCGATTTCGAGCTTTGTTCGAACCTACCGCCGTCATGCTGATGGCTGAGACACGATGAGCGCCATTCTCGGACGTCTCCACTTTTCCCACGGACCGGTCGATCCACTGGGGTTCCAGAAGGCGATGGCTGCCCTGGACAGCTATGGACGAGAAGGCTCCAGTACCTGGATCGAAGGTCCCGTCGCGCTGGGCTATCAGCATCTCGAAATCAGCCCCGAGTCGACTCACGAGGTACAACCCTTGGCGCACGACGGGATAGTCGTTGTCGCCGACGCCATCATCGATAACCGCCATCAGCTGTGCGATCAGTTATCCTTCGACAAAGGTGGGCGTGCCGCCATCCCCGACAGTCAGATCATACTGCACGCCTACCGCCGCTGGGGGCGAGAATGCGTCTCCCGCCTGGTGGGCGACTTCGCGTTCGCCATCTGGGACGCACGCCATCAGGTGCTGTTTTGCGCCAGGGATCATATCGGTTCGCGGCCGCTGTTTTTTTACCATGATAACGATCGGTTCCTGTTCTCGACCGATATCCGGGGCTTGCTGGCCTTCGGCGACATCAGTTTTGCCATCGATGAGTACCGCGTGGCCTCGTTTCTGATCTGGCCCCTTGATACCAATGAGAACAGCTTCTTCCAGCACATCCAGCATGTACGGCCGGGGCACTACCTCCTTGTGGACCGTGACCATCTGGCACAGCAGGCCCACTGGCACCCGCGGGATATGCCGAGCATCCGCTATCGACGCCACGAGGAGTACAGCGAGCATTTCAGGGAACTGCTGGAAACGGCAGTGACCGATCGGCTCAGGACCCGTTTTCCGGTTGGCTCCCATATCAGCGGCGGACTCGATTCCACCGGCGTGACGATTCTCGCCAACCGCCTTCTCCGCGCTGAGGGTCGAGAGCTGGACATGGGTTATACCTGGGCGCCTCCGGTATCGGAGCGTTACCCACTAGCCAACAGTCCTTGCGACGAGCGCCGAATCATCGGGGATATCTGCACGCAGGAAAATATGGCATGCCATTATGGAGCCGCCACCGGCCGCGATTTCCATGAGTTTCTGGCTCGGGATATCGCCGTGGATGGCACCGCCGACCTGTTCGAGGAACTTCCGGTCATGGCACATGCCGGCCAGCGCGGCACCCGGGTGCTCCTTTCCGGTTGGGGCGGCGACGAATCCGCCACCTTCAGCACCAGGGGCTACCCCGCCTACCTGCTCAAGCATGGGCAGTGGTTGACCCTGTTCGGTGTGGCACGCACCAGTGCCGGCGGCCTGCGCCACGTTAGGCGCATGGCCAGATTCTTGTGGCAATCGACCCTGTTGCCACTGATGCCCGATGCGGTTTATGACCGATTCACGCCCTTCCTGCGGACCGACCGGCTCGAGCTGTTCATCAAGCCGGATTTCATCGATCGCTTTCCCCAGGTCTGGAGTCAACGCGGGCTCGCATGGCGAGAGTATGCCGATCCAATGAAAATACAGGCCACGCTGCTGCAGAACGGGCACCTGGCCAGCCGCATGACGACATGGGCCAGTTGGTCCGCACCACAGGGCCTTGTCTATCGCTACCCGCTAACGGATATCCGCCTGCTGCGCTTCACCCTGGGCCTTCCCCCCGACCTGCTCTGGCGCAAGGGAGTCACGCGCTGCCTCTATCGAGATGCGCTCAGGGACATGCTGCCCCGCAATCTTGGTAAACAGGATATCAGCAACGAAAAGAAACGCATGGACTTGCGGATAGAGTGTTGGCGACTGCTGGCGGACGAGGCGACAAAAGGTCAATTCCAGCAGTGCTGCGACTGGTTGGACACCCAATCCCTGCGCGCCCGCCTCGTGGATGTACCGGAACGCGTTTCTTCGCATAACCTGTTGAAATTTATCCCACTTCCCTCGTCCTTGCAGATATGGCACCTATGGCGGCGGTACGGCGTATCCGGCTGAAGCGCCTATGTCGAGCAACCCCGATGGCCTACCAGAAAGCACTTGACATCGACACCAGTGTGGCCAACTCTTAACAAACTATTACATTCCGGGGATGTGAAAGTGTGATCGACTCCCCTGCCCGGCTCCACGAGGGAGAACCCCATGAAAAACGGCAAAAATTCATCCAGCCAAGATAGCAAGAACAAAAGTGCCTGGGTGACACCCGAACTGCTCCTGATGAGCCTCGAGCAGACACTTTCAGGGCGGCGAAACAACCCATCAGAAAGTATGTCTTCGAGTAATGCGTCGTCCCACGTTCCAGGTACTCTAGACTCATAATTACTGACGACACAGTCTTAAAACGTTGGACTACTATTTGTTGAGTGTCCCTTGACCCGAATGAAAAGACTCATTTTCAAGAAAAGTCTCCATTTCGACATTTTACCGGGCGCAGCATTAGTATTTTAATAAAAATATCTAAGCTTTCTATTAGGAATTTTAAAATAGGGAATTTTCATGGATCTAGCTAACAAAATAAGCCGCGTGAAAGGTCCGCTGGCCTCGCAAGTGAACGACGACCTGGTCATTTTCAGCGCTCGGAATGGCATGTACTACGGCCTCCCGAGGGTGGGAAATCGTATCTGGTCGCTTATCGAGCATGAAACTACCGTTTCCGCCATCTGCGAAAAGCTATTGGAGGAATACGAGGTCGATCGCGACACCTGCACACGAGAAGTCGTTGCGTTTCTTGATCAGCTCAAGCATGAGGGATTGATCAGGGTTCAGTAAGTCATTTCTAGCAGTGGAAAAAGACATGCTGTTTAGTAATCATTATGACTTTTTAGAAGCGCCCTTCCTAAATTTCTTGACAGCGACGGTACAGCGACCAATTCTTAACAAACCCTTACATTGCATGGCAGGTGGGGGTATCACTCGTTCCGCAACCAATCCAAGCGGGAGGCTCCATAATGAACAGCACACAACCATCCAGTAAGAAAAAAAGCACTTGGGTTACACCCGAGCTGTCCCGGATGAGCATTGAGCAGACCCTTTCAGGGCTACTGCCTAATCCATCTGAGACGATGGCAAATTTTCACTCTTCCGAGAATGTCCCAGGTGGTCTCGAGTCATAAGTAACGGTGTGACAACCTTAGGGCGATTGTGATGGGAGAAGTCCCTTTTCACTTATCCAAATGAAAAGGGCTTCTTTTTTTGCAGAGAATGACATTCTCTTACTGCGCTTCGCGGGAACCGAGTCGCTTGATCAGCCCGCGGAACGGTCGAGTCAGCAGGTACAGCCACTGATAGCTGGGCCGCAGAGGCCAGCTCTGGTAGTCGGCATAGCTCGGTTGCAACAGGCTCACCCAGCCCCTTATCCGCCACCACAGTCGATGGGCCAGGTTGGTCTGCCAGGCGAAGGCGAAATCCGGCGTAGGATTCTCACTGCGCAGAGACACTTCCGCCTCGCGCCCCCCCTGCAGATTGATCAGGCAGGCTTCGACCAAGGCCCTGCCGTTATCGCTGATCGTCTCGTTGCGCCATGGTTCCAGCATCGCGCAGGCCTGATACAGCTCGAGAGAGGCTTCGAGGGTGGCGGTCAGATTGCGCTGCTCGGCACAGGCGCGCACCGCTGCCAGATCGAAATCCGGATGACGCTGGATCGCATCGAGATCGGCCAGCCAGTGCAGGTGAGACCAGCGGTGTCGGGTATGATGCAAACAGGCGTAGACGAAAAGCTCGGCGGTGGGCATGACCGACATCTCGATGTCATCAACCCACAGGGCTTCAGCGTTGCCCACAAGGTTGGCAGTGTCATAGATCGTGCCGGCCTTGTCGATCTGCTTGTGGATCTCGAGCGGAATCCCTTGAGGAGACTGCAAGGTGATGACCGGCCGGACCCGCGCGGCGAAAGTCAGGCTGATCCGATCCGGCGCCAGATTCCGCGGCCAATACGGCGTATAGCCTTGTTTCAGCGCCACTTCGAGCAGTTCGACTATCCGCTCGTGGGGCACCAGCAGGTCGATATCCCGACAAAAGCGCATGGCCGGCTCATCGTAGTAGCGGGCTGCCAGCGCATGGCCCTTGAAGAACAAGTAAGGAATTCCCAGAGGATCCAGTAACTCCTGTACCAGTTGCCGTTGAGTATCGGCTAGATAAAGGTTGTATTGGACGATGGCCAGGCATTGGCAACGCATGCCCTCGAGCTGTTCCGGCGGGAGGTTCTTCGGAGCCAGTTGCTGCAAATGCCGATAGACCAGCGGCATTACAAAGCGCTGCTCAGCCTCTTGTGCAACTCGGGGCCAGTCGTCGATCCGTGAGCACAATGTCAGGGCGTCCCGTTTCTGCTCCACCGACAATGTCAGTCGTGTCAACAGCAGCACGAGCTGTAGCGCCGGCTCCAGCGCAACAGCGCTTGCTGCCGCTCTTCCGCCCTCGACCGTGAGCACTGAACCGGGCTGACACCCAAATCGGGAATTCACGTCGGGACCCGGGATGATTGACAACACTCACCACTCATCGTCTGCATTCCCCATCTATACCCTGGAAAAGTAAACATAATGTTTATTTTAGTAACTCAGTGTTAATTTCCTTGTAAGGCTAAGATAAAATTTCAGCTCGCCCAAGCTGAATTTCCTAATGACTGCTCTGTGGAAAGCGTAAGGACAATGAGTGAGTCGCAGGTTAGGTCATGAAGTAGCAAGTGATGAGTGGTGCCATACTTGAGATTCAGCGCGCCTTTCGTACGAAGCCTAGGCTAACCAGGGTGAACGCTTGTCCAGCGCCTGGCGCTGTTGCTCCAGGGTCCGGATATGATCGTCCCAATACCCTTCGTCGGCCAGCCAGGGGAATGCTCGCGGGAAGGCCGGATCTTCCCACCGGGCCACCAGCCAGGCACTGTGGCGAATCAACCGCAAGCTGCGCAGCGGCTCGATCCATTCCAGTTCGCGACGATCGAAGTCGGCATGCTGCTCATAGCCTTCGAGAATCTCGGACAGCTGCATATGCGCTTCCGGATCACTCTGGGCGGTCAACAGCATCCACAGGTCCTGCACTGCCGGTGCCATCATGCAGTCATCGAAATCCACCAGGCTGAAACACTCGTCACGGCCCAGCATATTGCCCAGATGGCAGTCGCCGTGCACCCGGATCGTCTTCCCGGCCGGCCAGGCATATGCCTTCAACGCCTCGTGCAACTCGCCGCTGATACGCTCATAGGCCTGCCGCTGGCGTCGACTCAACCAAGGCCCGGTCAGCACCTGCTCGCGACTCTCCCTGACCATGGTATCCACATCCATTACTCGACGGTGCACGAACGGCCGGCGCTTGCCCACCGCATGCAACTGGCCGATCACATCGCCCAAGGCAAACAGATGGGCCGGATTCTCCAATTCCGGGGCCTGTCCGCCGATCTGGGCGAATAGCGCGAAACGAAAGCCCTCGGCGTAATGCAGGCTTTCGCCGCGCGCATTGCGCCACGGAGCTCCTACCGGAACACCCGCCTCGTCCAGTTCGACCAGGAAGTCATGCTCCTCCTGGATCTGGGCATCGCTCCAGCGTCCCGGCCGATAGAACTTGACCACCCAGCGACGACGCTCCTCGTCGCTGACCAGAAACACCCGGTTCTCGTAACTATTGAGCGCAAAGGGCTCGCCCGGCAGCCACAGGCCCAAGGACTCGACAGCGTCAACGATTCGCTTCGGTGACAGGCTTTCGAAAGGATGTGCGTTGGTGGCCATGGTGGCTTCCTGTTGCAGAAGTGGCGTTTGCTGCATCCTAACAGAAATCACCCTTTGGGCGTTCGCGCCACCGCCCAGGCCTCGACCTCATCGGCGCCCGCTGCCAGACAGGCCTGGGCGAGGGCCTCCAGCGTCGCCCCGGTAGTCATTACGTCATCGACCAGCGCCACTCGCGAGGGCAACGGGCCCCTTACCTCGAAGGCATGACGTAGATTGGCCTGGCGCTCCTCGCGCTTCAACCCGCGCTGCGTTGGCGTCATGCGCAAACGACGTGCGCCATGACATGGCACTCCCAGGTGCCTGGCCAGGCGACGCGTCAACCAATCGGCCTGATCGAAGCCCCGCTGCCGCGCCCGGCGGAAATGCAAGGGTACGCTCACCAGCGCCTGGGGCCAGGCGGTGCCGCTGTCTACCGGCTGGTCGAGCTCGCTGCGCAAGGCGGTCTCCAGCAAGGTCAACAATAGCGTGCCGGCCCGTGGCGATGCGGAAAACTTGAAGCGTTGCACCAGTATGGCAACGTCACCCTGATAGCGTAGTGGCACCCGCGCCCGCGCGAAGCTCGGCGGGTGGCGCAGACAGGCCCCGCAGACATTCGCCACCTCGATCACGCCAGCCGCCATCGGCTCTGCACAGCGTGGGCAGGCCGGCAGATTCCACGGCAACGCCATCAGGCAGGGCTCACACCAGGGCGCCCCTCTCTCCGCTGTCCCCAGGCAGAATGCACAGTGCCCTGGCAAGGCGTGACGCAGCAAACTGTCAACCCTCATCATGATCTTGGTTGACAGTGTTACCTCAGGCTCTATCATCCCTGTTAACCTTCATCATCCATCAAGTTAACCAAATTCCATCACGGGCCACCTGCTATGACCCTAGCCGCCTCCGCCGACCTTCGCCACGACTGGACTCTCGCCGAGATCGAAGCCCTGCTCTCCCTGCCCTTCAACGACCTGCTGTTCCGCGCCCAACAAATACATCGCCGGCACTTCGATGCCAACGCCGTGCAAGTCTCGACGCTGCTGTCGATCAAGACCGGCGCCTGCCCCGAGGACTGCAAATACTGCCCGCAATCAGGGCACTACAACACTGGGCTCGGCAAGGAAAAACTACTGGAGATCGAAAAGGTCGTCGCCCAGGCCCAGGCCGCCAAGGACGCCGGTGCCAGCCGCTTCTGCATGGGCGCGGCCTGGCGCAGTCCTCGCCAGCGTGACCTCGAGGTGGTGCTGGAGATGGTCAAGCGTGTCAAGGCCCTGGGACTCGAGACCTGCATGACACTGGGCATGGTCGATGATAACCAGGCGCGTCAACTCGCCCATGCCGGCCTCGACTACTACAACCACAACCTGGACACCTCGCCGGAGTACTACGGCGAGATCATCACCACCCGCAGCTATGCCGATCGCCTGGACACCTTGGCCAACGTGCGTGCCAACGGCATGAAGGTATGTTCCGGCGGCATCCTCGGCATGGGCGAAGCCCCGCGTGACCGTGCCGCCTTGTTGCAGCAACTCGCCAGGCTCGAACCCCATCCGGAATCGGTACCCATCAATATGTTGGTCAAGGTGCCAGGCACCCCGTTGGAAGATGCCGATGACCTCGATCCCATCGAGTTCGTACGCGCCATCGCCGTGGCCCGCATCCTGATGCCACGAAGCCACGTGCGGCTATCCGCCGGCCGCGAGCAAATGAGCGAGTCGACCCAGGCCCTGGCCTTCTTCGCCGGCGCCAACTCGATCTTCTATGGCGATAAGCTGCTGACCACCGAGAACCCCGAGGTGGAGCGCGACCGGGCCCTGTTCGCCAAGCTGGGGCTGCACCCGGAATCGCGCGAGACGTGCCAGGACGATACCCAGCAGGCGGCAGCGCTCGGTGAGGCCTTGGCCGAACGGACCGACCAGGCCTTGTTCTACGATGCCACCCAGGTGGCCTGACATGCACGCCGTGGCATGGCAAGAGCACCTGCGCGAACGCCTGGCAAGGCGGCATGAAACAGGCCTATGGCGCGAACGCCTGAGTGTGACGCCAACGCCGGATACCCGCTCGCGCAACTTTGCCAGCAACGACTACCTGGGCCTGGCCGGTGACGTACGACTCAGCGAAGCCCAGGCCCAAGGCGCCAGGCAGTTCGGCGCCGGTGCCGGTGCGTCACACCTGATCACCGGGCACCTGGACCCGCATCATTTGTTGGAGGAGCGCCTTGCCGAGCTTACCGGCCGGCCCAGGGCGCTGCTTTTCTCCACCGGCTACATGGCCAACCTGGGCACATTGCAGGCCCTGTGCGACCGTCAGACTCAGGTCTATCAGGATCGGTTGAATCATGCCTCACTGCTCGATGGGGCGAAGCTTGCCGGCGCCTCATCGAGGCGCTTCCACCATCGCGATCTCATCGATCTCGAGCGCCTGCTCGAACGTGCACCGCCAGACCGTCGCCGCCTGGTGGTCAGCGACGGCGTATTCAGCATGGACGGTGACATCGCCGATATCGATGGCTTGGCCACGATCTGCCAGCGGTACGACGCTTGGCTGATGATCGATGATGCTCATGGCCTGGGTGTGCTGGGTGAACATGGCGATGGCTGCGCCGGCCAACGCTTCTCCACCAGCCAGGTACCGATCCTGATCGGCACTTTGGGCAAGGCCCTGGGTTCGGCTGGCGCCTTCGTGGCCGGCGACGAGGCACTGATCGAGGCCCTGATCCAGTTCGCCCGCCCATACATCTACACCACTGCCCAGCCGCCGGGTGTCGCCAGCGCCACCCTGAAGGCCCTGGAAATTCTCACAACGGAGCCGGAGCGCCGCGCCCGGTTGCAAGACAACATCCACCGCTTTCGCCGTGGCGCCACGGCACTCGGCCTGCCGCTGGTCGAGTCGATCACTCCCATCCAGCCCGTGCTGCTGGAGAGCAACGCACGAGTGATGGCATGGCACGCCGCCTTGGCCCGCCACGGTTTTCTGGTCGGCGCCATTCGCGAGCCCACTGTGCCAAAGGGCCAGGCACGCCTGCGTGTGACCCTGGGCGCGCATCACCGGCACGACGATATCGATGCCTTGCTCGACTGTCTGGGCGAACTGGCCAGGAGAGAACCCTATCCGCCGCAGGAGGCCACGACACCATGAGCAAGCTCGTGCTGCTATCCGGCTGGGGAATCGACGCGCGAATCTGGCAACCCCTGCAATCCCATTGGCCTGAAGGAGTCTCCGTCAGCACCCCCGACTGGCCGGGCTACGGCGACCGCGAACCACTCGCCGACCCGCAGGACCTGGCAGCACTGGCCGCCACCATGGCAGCAGACCTCGACCCCGATGCCGTGTGGGTTGGCTGGTCGCTGGGTGGCTTGCTGGCCGCGCATCTTCTGGCCTACCTTCCCACCCCTCGGGCGTTGGTAATGCTGGGCATGGGGCCACGCTTCGTCAGCGATTCCCATAACAGCAACAGCGCCGTCAGTCGCGTCGAATTCAAGGCGTTCCAGCGCGCCTTTCATCGCGATGCTGAATCGACCTGGCAGCACTTCCTGCGCTGGCAATTGAGCGGCGAACCGGCCCCCAGGCCAGCTTTCGAGCGGCTACTCGACTTGATTGGCCAGGTACCGCCAGCCACGCACGCCACCCTGCTGGCTGGACTGGTCCAGCTCGGTACGCTCGATGCCACCGCCATCGTTGCCAATCCCCCGTGTCCAATGCTGCGCTGCCAGGGGGTACGGGATCCGCTTGCCAGCCGTGAACAGGCAAGAGGCGGACAGGACAGCGACAAGTGGGCAACCATGGGGTCGGCGCTTCTCATTGAGGAGGCCGGGCACTGTCCGCAGCTTTCCCAACCTGTGGCCCTGGTTGGCTATCTGAGCGATATCGCTTATCGCCACGCGCCATCCGCTGGGCGGCCCGAGGAGACATCATGATGACGGCGTCACAGGCTCACGCCGAGCCCTTACTCCGGGATGGGTGGCGACGCCGAGTGGCGCATGCTTTCAACCGTGCCGCCCCACATTACACCGAGCGCGCCAATGCTCAGCAGGTCATGGGCAGCGCCTTGTGGTCGCGTCTACCGGGACAGGCAGAGCGGGTACTCGATCTTGGCTGCGGACCGGGGCACTGGACGGCCAGACTCTCACGGCGTTACGCCACCATCGCCTTGGGGGTCGACCTGGCGCCTGGCATGCTGACCCAGGCCCATCGTCGACACGGTGACCACGCCCGTTGGCTATGTGCCGACGCCGCCTGCCTACCGCTTGCCCCCCGGAGCCAGGATTTGGTCTTTTCCAACCTCGCCATCCAGTGGTGCCCGGACCAAGCCGCCGTGATGCATGAGCTGTACCGAATCCTCACCCCGGGCGGCCGGGCACTGATCAACACCCTGGGCCCCGGCACCCTTGCCGAAGTCGACTATGCCTGGTCGCGCCCCGGTCGTCCCGCCAGCGTACTCGACTTCCTGGCCCCCGAAACGCTACGGCGGTTCGCCCACCAGGCCGGTTTCAGGAATGTTCGGCTCGACGCTGCACCAGAACGTTTCTTCTATCCCGACCTAGCCGCCGTCATGAATTCAATCAAGGGTGTGGGCGCCCAACTCGCTCCCAACCGGCCCCGCGCGCCCTTGACGCGCAACGACCTGGCACGAGCCGCGCAGCGCTTCGAGACCCTGCGTGAAGGCCACGGCCTGCCGGTGACCTATCAGCGCCTGACGCTGACGCTCTCTCGATAAAGGACGCCCGCCATGCCCGCCTATTTCGTGACCGGCACCGATACCGACGCCGGCAAGACACTGATCAGCACCGGCCTGCTGGCCCTCGCTCGACGTCAGGGATTGACCACCTTGGGCCTCAAGCCCGTGGCTTCAGGCAGTGAAGCGACGCAGGCTGGCCTGCGCAACGCCGATGCCCTGGCCCTGCAGGCGCACTCTCATCCGGCCGTCGCCTATGCCACCGTCAACCCCTATGCCTTCGCCCCGGCCATTGCTCCTCATCTCGCCGCTCGGCATGACGGCATTCGCCTGACACTCGATGATCTAGCAAACGTCCTCGAGCCGTCTCTGGCCGAACGGCGCCATCTCACACTGGTAGAAGGGGCCGGTGGTTGGCGCGTCCCGCTGAACGACAGCGAAGACCTCAGCGACCTGGCCGCCCGACTCGACTTGCCGGTGATCCTGGTGGTGGGCCTGCGCCTAGGGGCCATCAATCACGCACGCCTGACGTTCGATACCATCGCCGCCCAAGGGCTGCATATCGCTGGCTGGGTCGCCAACCAGATCGACCCGGCCATCGCCGCACTTGACGACAACCTGGCTACCCTGGCCCGGCATCTGCCGGCTCCTTGCCTGGGCATCGTGCCTTATCTTGGAGACATGCCTTCCCTCGCCCTTGCCCGGCATGCCGCCGACCACTTGCGACTACCCGACTAACTCGTTGACTTGCCCGGGGCTATCCGTAAAATATGGGCGGCCTGCCAAGATGAGAATCGAGGCAGAGGATATCTAGAATTGCGGATGTGGTGGAATTGGTAGACACGCTGGATTTAGGTTCCAGTGCCTTCGGGCGTGGGAGTTCAAGTCTCCCCATCCGCACCAATTGATTTCTGAGGCATTTTTCCTTTCTCGCCTCGTCGATTCGATACACTGGGTTATCCGCTGTGACTGGATTGTGACCCGGCCAATTCACCGCCTCCAGCGGCACGCCATCCGATACGACGAATGCTGCCCCCTCTTCCGATTCCTCCCGCTTACGCAAGAAACTCACTAGCCCACGAACCATCTAACAAGAAACCGCCAGCTCTCCTGGCCCACGCACAGCGTAGCTTGTGCCGTTGATGTTTCACCACCGCGAGATGGGGTGCGGGAAGTGGCGGATGAGGTGGCAACGCCGGCGCCGGACGAGTGGATAACGCTCCCGCCGCGTTGCCTGATATGGATGAAGCGGTACGGCGCAGCGTGGCGTACCGCGGAAAAGAGTGTTGCGTTGGCGCACTCGAACTGGAGTTGGACATGATGTCTCGAGAGTTTCTCAAGCGAATTGGGGTAGTAGGCGTGGTGTTAGGCCTGACGGCCAGCCCGCTAGCATTCGCCGAGGATACCGAGAAGGAGGAGGCAATCGACACCACCACCGGGCAGGAAACAAAGTGGGAAGAAGAGGAGCACCAGGGCGAAGGTGGCAAAGGTACGGATGACAGTACCAGGGTGGACCCCGCCCCGGACGAGGCCGGTGCTCCAGCCGTCGAAAGCAGTGAAGGCACCCAAGCGGGCGATGAGCGCGATCCTGCCGAGCCCGGCGAGGCCGGTGCTCCAGCCGTCGAAGGCAGTGAAGGCACCCAAGCGGGCGATGAGCGCGATCCTGCCGAGGGTAATGATGCTGATACCCAAGAAGGGAATGCTTCCTGAGTGGCAGGGGGAGAAGAAACACGCCCAGCGCTGACGGGGGTGTTTGGAACCAGAGCCCGGTCTGCAAGGCTGGGCTCTGGTCGTTATGAAAGTTCCGACCCACTCCGCCGATTCAGGTTTTACGAGGCGTTATCTGCTCGACCTGCACCTGCAGGTCACTTTCCTTGGTGAAAATGGTCGAGGTCATCGGCTTGCCGGTTCGGGCCACCCATTCGATCTCGTTCTTGCCTGGCACCAACAACTGGTTCGCCTCTTCGGCTGACGTCGGAAAACCGCCATTGATCGAGCGGATGATTCCCTTTTCCATGGCCTGTCCTCGTAACGGGCTACTCCCGGCAACGCGCAATACCCGTAGCCCTCCGACTTGAGCCGTTTCGAGAGCCATTGCATCGCCGACTTCGCGATGATCTGCCCCTTCATCTTCGAGGACGACATCCAGAGTATTATTGATTCTTGTACACAACATGCCTGCGGCAAATAGCAATATATTCAGGAACAGCGCACCAATGAAGACAGTGTCACTGTATTTACTGATGACGAATGTCGTGTAAGGTGCCAAAACCGCAGCCACCGTCCAGACCGTAACCTCAAGAATACGGCGTTCTTGGCGCTGAAACATCTCATTTTCTTCCCTACGTCAGCAATTCGTACCGGGCAGCATCGCACCCTATGAGCACACCCGGAAATTCGCTAATTCATTGTTATAAATGCTTTTATATCGTCATGTTAAGAAAATGTCATGTTAATAAATGAAGCGAAACTTAATTAAGACTCTCCTTTCCTGCCACAACACCCAAGTAAGCCTTGCGAAATCCCACGGCATGTCAACGAAAGAGATAGCGCTCGCCGCCATGCCGGCTTTTACGCTCCAGCCAAGATAGGGCATTGACACTCCAGCACAGCAAGCTGAGAGAGGGGCCCACGACCAACCTCAACAACCAGGAGCCCAAATAAAGGCATGGTAACAAGATCAGGGTCCAGCCGAGGAGCAGTACAAGCCAGGTGGGATATCCCAAGGTACGGGCCACCGCCGCCAAGGTATCGTTGACAAGCGCAGGATGGCGGACAACGAGATAAGCACCGGCAACTGCGACTGGCCATTTGGCATAGCGACCGACACTTATCAGTCCGCTTGCCGTACTGAAACGACCGGACAACGCCGCACTTCGGCCGGCGATCCCGGCCGATCGAGTGGATACGATGCCCGACCGCCCCACGCGCAACAACTTCACGGCACTGACCATGACCGCACCATCGGCGAGTCCCCAGCCGATGTCGCTTGCTCGCACTGCCTGGCCGCTCTGCACCCGCGTCTCGAGCTGGCGAATCCCCCCCGCGAACAGCGAGTTGACAGCCTCGAGCAGGCGTTCGCTCTGGATCCATTTCACCATGCCTTCGGTACCGACGGTGAACTGGCCCAGAACACCATGCCCCTCGCGACGAATGAGATTGACTGCATACCAGCCGCGCTGCTCAGGTGTCAGGGTAGGCGAAGCATCAACGGCACCCATAGCCGACCTTGGCGTGCCATTGTCCGAGGCCTTGTCCTGCCACCAGCGCTGTGCTGCTACCTTTACCGAACGCCATTGATGCGCCGCCGCCTCTCGCAATGCCAGGGTATGCACATCGTGATTCAAGAAATAATGGATCGGCGGCAGGATGGCCGAGCCATGTTGACGAAGAATGTCCTGGAATTCAGGTTCGGCCCCATATAACGACAAGATCTCGCGTGCCAAGGCAGGAAACTCGACCAATGCCGCCTCCGCCTTCAGACGCAACAAGTCGTCATGGCGATAATCCAGCAACACTGCCTGCACTTCCAACGGCTCACGCTCGAGCTGCCCGGCATAACCGGGCAACGCCTCGGCAGCCTGGATGCGTATCAGTCGCTCCTCCATTGCCATGGGCTGACTGGCGAGACTGAACAAGACAGCCGCAAGCACTGCGATTCCCAGAACATAGGCAAACTTTTTCATGGCTCTCTCCTATCGAGATGCCTCGACGTCCAGCCCACTGCAATCGGCATGACCATGGCAACACTTTGACGATAGCGGCAGGCACGGCTAACGAACGAAGACTTTGTCACTGCTATAAGGCATTATCGGCACTTATTCGAAAATGTTTAACTACACAGCATAGGCTGACGGCAATGCCTGCTGAATATCTTCAACTTTGCCGACCAGCCGCCGATATGACGGTTACGATGCCCGGGAGGGCACAGCTTCGATCAACCGATAGAGCGCCATTGCCCGCGATGCACATGACAGCACAGGAAGCGTTTCGGTCGTTGGCCGACTGCATGACATTGGAGTCCAGTGAGGCCTTCTTTGCCCACCTCGTGGAGCGTCTGGCCGACATCCTCTGCGTGAACCATGCGTTGGTGGCACGCATACTGCCCGACGGGCATCACGCCAGCACTCTCGCGGTATGGTCCCATAACAAGCAGTGCGACAATTTCACTTATCCCCTGGCCAACACGCCCTGTGAGCAGGTAATCGGCAAGCGCGCCTGCTTCTTTCCCAGCAGGGTCTGCGAACACTTCCCCCATGATACCATCCTCCTGGAACTGGGGGCCGAAGCCTACCTGGGCATTCCCATGTTTGGCCCGGATGGCCAACCCCATGGCTTGTTGGCGATTCTCAACGACCAGCCCATGGATAACGCGGGACTCGCCGAGGAAGTGCTGCGCATCGCGGCAGCCAGAGGCGGAGCCGAACTGGCCCACCAGGATGCCGAAAAACAGCGCGAACGCCATGAGCGAGAGCTGGTCGCCAGCAACCGTGCCCTGACCCTGTTCAGCCGCTGCAATGAAATGCTCGTCCATGCCGATCATGAAGACACATTATTGCAGGATATCTGCCGGCTGGCTGTGGACATCGGCGGTTACCGCATGGCCTGGGTCGGTTACGCTCAGGATGATGGCCACAGGCCCATCACCCCCCGAGCCAGTGCTGGTGCCGTCGACAACTACCTGGACGGGATTTCCCTGAGCTGGTCCGAAACCCATCCCCATGGCCAAGGGCCGTCAGGCAAGTCCATACGTAGTGGCGAACCTCAGTTCGTTGACGACCTGGCCAACGATCCCAGTTGCGTTCCCTGGGTCGATGCCGCCTTATCCCACGGCTATCACGGCATCATCAGCCTGCCACTCAAGAACTCGGATTCGACATTCGGTGTACTGGTGCTGTATCAGGCTGCGACCGATCCCATCACCGACGACGAACGCCGCTTGCTCAGCGAACTGGCCAACGATCTTGCCTTCGGTATCGACATCTTGCGTGCACGACAGCGGCAACAGCGCATTCAACACGCGGTGGTGCAGATCTCCACCGCCGTGACGCCACGCAGCGGCGATGCCTACTTCCTTCAGCTCTGCGAGCATATGGCCAGTGCGCTGGGTGCCGATGCCAGCTTCATGGCCCGCATCCTCGCCTCTCCTCCCCAAGCGGTCGAGCCACTGGCTGCGATAATCGAGGGGAAGCAAGTGGAGAACACCTGTTACGATCTGACCGGCACACTCTGTGAGCGAACGCTTCGCGACGGTGCATTGCTGGTCAATAGCTGTTCTGTAGAGGACGTGTCGTCCTCCTCACGGGACGCATTGCATTGGGTCAAGGCCTACGCCGGACAACGTCTCGACAATTCCTCAGGAGAACCCATCGGCTTATTGACGGTCTTGTTCCGCAAACCTATCGAAGACATCGAATTCGTCACCTCGATCCTGCAGATATTCGCCGCGGGTGCCGCTGCCGAATTGCAGCGTCAGAGCAGCGAGGCTCACATAAGGCGTCTAGCCTACACCGATGCATCGACACAGCTACCCAATCGCATGGCTTTCCGGGAACATCTCGATAGCGCCTTACTACAAGCCCCAAACCAGCTGGCCTTACTGCTGCTCGATCTCAGTCGATTCAAGGAAATCAACGACATCCACGGACATGACGTCGGCGATCTCATCCTGGCCAACGTCGCCAAGCGCTTGAAACACAGCTTGGAGGCTAACGAGTTTCTCGCCCGGCTGGGTGGCGATGAATTCGTGGTGGTGCTCACGGAAACCGATTCGCAAGCGGCTATTCAATGCGCACGCCGTTTACAAGCGGCGCTTGTCCCCCCCTTCATCGTCAGGGATCAAGCCTTCAGCCTGGAAGCCGGCATCGGCATCGCCTTCTATCCCGATCATGCGTCATCTGCCAGCGAATTGTTGCAACACACCGATATCGCCATGCACCAAGCCAAGCAACAAGCCTCCCGCTATTGCCAATACCAACCGGTCATGGGCCACAATATGGCCTCTCGCCTAGGCATGGCCAGACGCCTTGCCGACGCCATCGACCAGGACCGCTTGCAGCTTTACTACCAGGCCCAAGTGGACCTGGTCAGCGGAGACCTGATCGGCGCGGAGGCCCTGTGTCGCTGGCATGATGACGAACTCGGCTGGGTCAGCCCGGGCGTTTTCATTCCCCTGGCCGAAGAGCGCGGCATGATTGGACGTCTCGGCAACTGGGTCATCGAAGCCAGTTGCCGACAGCTCGCCGCCTGGCGATACCAGGGCCTTCATCTCTCGGGACAACTGGCGATCAATGTCGCCACCCAACAGCTCGACGATCAACGCTTGATGCACACGCTGACTCAGGCGGCGAAAAAGTACGATATCGCCCCACGCCAATTGTCATTGGAGCTCACCGAAAGCAGTTTCATGACCGACCCCGAGCAAGCTATCTCCATGACCGATGCCCTCAAGTCGCATGGGTTCGGCTTGGCCATCGACGATTTTGGCACCGGCTACTCTTCACTGGCACACCTCAAGCGTTTCGCTGCCGACAAGATCAAGATCGACATGTCCTTCGTTCGTGACATGCTGACGGATCCCAGCGATCACGCCATCGTCAAGACCATTATCGCCATGGCACAGAACCTGGACCTGGAAACCATTGCCGAGGGCATCGAGACAGCCGAGCAGGTCGAAGCCTTGCAGGCGCTTGGTTGCCACCAGGCACAAGGGTTTTTCTTCTCGCGCCCGCAATCCGCCGAGCATTTCGCCAGTCAATGGCTCGGCTCATCTTGCTGACTCACCAATCGGAAGTTACACTTTTAAGTGTAACCTACACCACGACGAGACAGATCATGCAAGCCACGACCAAGGATTTGCGCCTTCGCACACGTGAGTTGCTCGCCGCCACGGCCAGGGGTGAAGAAGTCGTGATTACCTATCGGGGCAAGCGTTGCGTCAAGTTGGTAGCCTACGAGGAAGCCACCACGCATCGCATCTCGCACCATCAACGCAACCCCGCCTTTGGCCTCTGGCGTGACCGGAATGAAACCAGCGTGAACGACGAAGTGCGCAAATTACGCCAACCGCGCCACTTCACGCCACAGGATGACACCTGATGTTGATCGACACGGATGTCCTGATCTGGAACTTGCGCGGCAACGACAATGCGGCCGTCCTGCTTGACGAACACCGCGGCTTTTCGATTTCTGCTGTCACTTATATGGAGCTACTGCAAGGGCTGCGTGATAAAGCAGAGATGCGTGCCTTGCGGCAGGCATTGCACTTTTGGGAAGCAGAGATCATCGCCATCGAGCGCGATATTTCCGCTAGAGCGATGTTTCTGGTGGAAGAGCATGCCTTGAGCCATGGAATGCAAATGGCTGATGCCTTGATTGCCGCCACTGCCCTGCACCTAGGCGATATTCTGATTACCGCCAATGATCGACATTATCGTCATATCGATGGATTGGAAATCGACATCTTTCGACCGTAGTTAAGTATCACTCACCTCCCTGCAACATCGCCTGCGTATAGTGCCACTGGTCCCTCACTGCTTTGGCATAGATTTCATGTAGCTTGTCGTAGTCATCCGGCATCCGCTCATCCATGTCGGTGGCTTCGAAGCGCTCCATGGTCGCACGGGCGTCGTCGATCACACCCTGTAGCTCATCGATCACTTGTTGATGTTCAACCTCCATCATATCAGTACGCTCCTCGATGACCGATTTTCTGAATCAATTGACCTCATGCACTATTATATCTGCAACACTTGAGCACGGCGATAAAGCTGTTTAGCGCTTTCGACTGCGAAGCGCTCATGCTGATCGAGCTTCAGTGTCACGCCAGCACGTCCACTAGTAGTGAGCGCTTCTTCTACTTCCCTGGCGTAGCGCTTCAGAAGATGGTCAAAATTCATTTGGATCATGGTGATTTCCAATTCGAATTCGATCTGCTGATTTCTTCGATAGTTGCGTTCTTCCTCGGATTCTACCTGGTTTACCAGTTCGCCTAGTGTGTTGTGGGCAAGATCCTCCGTGGCTTGCAGCTTGGGAAGCAGATCGTGGACAAGTTCGCGAGCGGATATCTTGTCGTCAGCCATCACCTTCACTTGGTTGCGGTAAAAAAACAGGCCCCCAATTGGGAGCCTGTTCGTTTCCAGGGTCTGGGAAAACCTTGCCGCTAATTCCCTCAACCCTGTTCTGCCATGTTGCCTATTAGCCCAGCAGAGACAGCACGTTCTGCGGCACCTGGTTGGCCTGGGCCAGAACCGAAGTACCCGCCTGCTGCAGAATCTGCGCGCGGGTCATGTTGGCCACTTCCACTGCGTAGTCGGCGTCTTCGATGCGCGAACGAGCGGCTGAGAGGTTAGTTTCGTTGGTCTGCAGATTAGTGATAGCAGACTCGAAACGGTTCTGGACGGCACCCAGATCAGAGCGAAGATTATCGACTTTGCTCAAAGCTTGGTCAAGATTCTCAAGAGGATTGCTAGTAGCACCAGACTTCAAGCTATCGGCGGTAAGCTCAGTGCCATCAACAGCAAATGTGGCAACACCGGCCGCAATTGTTGCCTCTTGCGGATCAAGAGCAACATAAAACGTCTTAGCAGCACCATCAGCTTCAATCTCAATACCTTGGTTTGCCAAGGTCTGAGCAGCTGCTTCACCTGCTGCATCTGCTGCAAGAGTAATGCTTACTTCAGCATACCAATTGCCATTAGCGTCGACTTGGGCCTTATTAGTTGAAGTATCAGCAATAGTGACACTACCATTACCACTTAAACCCAGTGAATCCTGAAGATCCGCTGAAAAGTTATTCATAGCGGTATCGGTAACGGAAGTAGACTCGCCATATGCTTCCTTCATCGCAGCGGTAGGCCCACCCGTCTGTGCAATTAACTGAAGCCCGGCAGTAACCGTATCAGTATCAGCTGGACCAGAAACATTGAAAGTACTAACTCCCAAAGTGGCTGCAGTGATTTCCTCAAGGTTGACAGTGATAGATTCACCATCATTGGCGCCAACCTGGATTTTCAAGCCTTGATCACTAGCTAGGACCTTGGTTCCATTAAAGTCGGTCTGATCGGAAATTCGATCGATTTCTGAAAGACGCTGGCCAATTTCTGCCTGAATCGAGTTCAGGTCATCTTGAGAGTTGGTACCATTCTGCGCCTGAACTGCCAGCTCGCGGATACGCTGCAGGTTATCGTTGACCTGGTTGAGCGCGCCTTCAGCGGTCTGTGCCACAGAGATACCGTCGTTAGCGTTACGCTGCGCCTGGGAAAGACCGGTGATCTGACTGGTCATGCGGTTGGCGATGGCCTGACCGGCGGCGTCGTCCTTGGCGCTGTTGATGCGCAGGCCGGAGGACAGGCGCTCCATGGCGGTAGCCAGGGAGTTCTGCGATTTCTGCAGGTTGGCCTGGCCGATCATCGAGGTGATGTTGGTATTGATCACTGACATGATAATGTCCTTCCTATTTTTGAGGGCTCCATTGGCGGACCGCGAGGGGGGCCTGCCACAACGGCGCCGTTGGCCGTTACCCTATCTATCGGAAGTTGTCAGCGAAGCTTTAGGGTGAAAGGGAAAAAATCTAGCGGGAAGGTAGAAGAGCGGCGCGACGCGCCTGGAAGAAGGAAGATGCTCACCACAGCCACTTGATATGCGGATAGGCTTGGATCTTGCCGTCTGCCGTCAGCAGGCAGGCATTGAGTTCCCGCGCCAGTGCAACTATCAGCCTATCCGCAGGGTCGGGATGGAAGCTTCCCGGCAGGCGAGTGGATTGCACGGCGACATGCGGTGTAATGGGCACATACGCCACCCTATCGATACGCTCCACCGTTTCTAGCCACTCGTCAAGGTCCATGCTGAGGACAAGGCGCCCTTTTTCGATCAGCATGGCGATCTCCCACACCGAGATCGCGGAGATCAGGATATCGCCCTGATTGTCGATTTCCTGTTCGATGGCCTGCCGAGCAGTAGGTGACAGCCTGGTATCGCCATTCACCCACCAGATCAGGATGTGAGTATCGAGCACGATCATGTAAGCGCTTCCCAGTCGCCTTCAGCTACGCTCTCGAAAGGCGCGTCGTAGTGAAGCACCGCGCCCTTGAGGCGCTCGAGAGGCGACTGGCTAGTAGGCGCCTTGTATTTACGGACCACCAGGCTGGGGCGCCCATGGTCAGTAATGATCACTTCGCCGTCGCTGGCTTCGAGCTCACGGAAGATCTCCAAGGCGTGGGCCTTGAATTTCGATTTGGATATTTCGGTTTTCATATAGTAGATGTCTCGGCAAACGACCATAGTCATATAACCATGGTCAATTATAGCTGAGAAACAGCCACCTGAAAACCGGCTGCATGTCTCGATACGCTAGGAAAGGCATCGCGTCCCGGCTCCCCGAGAAGTACCCTTTAGAAAAGATCGGAAACGTACCCCACTCATGCCCAGTATCGACGTGGTCATCAGACTGACCCAGGAAGAATGCCTGGCCCACTATGAGGGCCGGGCGCAGAACGTGCTGGCTCATAGCCTGGATGGTCGGCGGGTGATATTTCCCGCCACAGCGTTGAGACGCATCGTCGGTCGCGATGGGGTCGATGGCGTCTATCGGTTGAGCTATAGCGACAGCGGCAAGTTCGAGTCGATCGTGCGACTTCACCGCTGACGCCCGACTCTCAGCGCTTCGCTAGGGGAGATGCCCTCAGCCACTGCCTGGCGAAGCTTTCCGCATCCGTGGGGCGCCCGAAGTAATGGCCCTGTCCCTGGCTGCATCCCAGGGCCCACAGCGCCTCGGCCTGGGCTCGGGTTTCCACGCCCTCGGCCACGGTATTCATACCGAGGCTCTTGGCCATGGCGATGATGGTGGTGACGATGGTGTGGTCATGACTGTCGGTGAGCATATCGCGCACGAAGGACATGTCGATCTTGAGCGTATCCGCGGAGAAGCGCTTGAGATAAGCCAGCGAGGAGTAGCCGGTACCGAAGTCGTCGATGGCCAGGCCAAATCCGACCCGCTTGAGTTCCCGCATAAGCCACATGGCTTGGTCAGGATCTGCCATGAAGCCGCCCTCGGTCAGCTCCAGCACGATCGTCTCAGGCGCCAGCCCCGCCGAGGAGACGACGGTATGCAGACGCTCGGCGAAACGGATGTCTTCCAGTTGCTGAGCGGCAACGTTGATCCCCAGTAACCCCGAGAAGGGATGCCCCTGGCGCTGCCAGAGGAGTAGCTGGCGACACGCCTCTTCGGTGACCCAGGCACCGAGTGCCGACATCAGTCCGCGCTCCTCCGCCACCGGGATGAACTCGACGGGACTGACCCACCCCCATTCCGGATCGTGCCATCGACACAGGACCTCGGCCCCGATGATGGCACCACTGTTCAAGTCGACCTGAGGCTGATAGTGGAGCTGCAACTGTCCGGTATTGAGTGCGTTAATGAAACGCTTGGCCAATGTCAGGCGCCGCGACACCCTCTCGCCGAGGCTGGTAGCAAAGAAGCAGTGTCCCTCCCCGCTCTCCTTGGCGCGGCGCATGGCGATATCGACGCTCTTGAGCAGCTCTCTGGTCGTACGGCCATGCTCGGGATAGAAAGCGATTCCGACACTCGCGCCGAGACTGAAGGACTGGCCACGAACGGCCAGCGGCTGTATCAACGAATGCCGCAACCGCAGCGCCGTGCGTTCGACCCGTGCGCCATAGGCATTTTCGAACATCACCACGAACTCGTCGCCACCCAGCCGAGCGAGAAAGCCATCGCCCCGCAGGGTCGTGGCAAAGCGCTCGGCCACACTGACCAACGCCTTGTCACCGATGTCATGTCCTTGCGTCTCGTTGATATCCCGGAAGTGGTTCAAGCCCAGGAACATCAACGCCAGCTTGGTGCCATCCCGATCGGCATCGTCGATAGCAGCGCGTAGCCGCCGCATGAAAAAGGTCCGGTTAGGCAATCCCGTTCCCGGGTCATAGAAGGCCAACCGACGCACTTGCGCTTCGCCGCTTTGGCGCTCGAGCTCGGCGGCGGCGCCGGCAGCGAAGATCTGCAGGACCGAACGGACGAAGTCCACTTCCAGCAACGGTTCACGGAACATGACCACCAGCAGGCCGGTCGGCTCGCCGTCGACATTGGCCAGCCGCTTTCCCACATATCCTCTGGCCCAGTTCAGCGGCTCGCGAAAGACGCCGGCAAGTTGCTCGGCCACGCGGTCCTTGACGATGCATTCACCTTCAAGAATCACCTGTTCACAGGGCGTGCCGGGCAGGTGATAGCTGAAACTGTCCACCACCTGGCCATCGATCAGGACTGCCAGCGTATGCGTCACATCAGGGGTCTTCTTGTCGAGCAAGGCGACAAAACTGGCATCCGCGCCGATCGCACATGCCATGTGGCGCATCAGTTGGTCGAAATACTCATCGCCACTGCGTGCCGAAACGGCCGTGGCAATGCTCAAGACCGCCTGCTGCACCCGCTGTTGTTCGCAGCGTGTACGTAGGGTGACGATGCCGAAGGCCAGGTTATCAGCCAGCCCCTGGAGCAGCTTGAGCTCCTCGTCGGTGATCGGGTCTACCTCTTCCTGAAACAGGGTCAGGATACCAAAGGGCCCCTGCAGATCCTTCAAGGGCAAGGTAACGATGCCGCGGTACCCTCGACGGTTGGCCGCCTCGATCCAAGGCTGGAAACAGGGATCGTCATTCAGGTCGGTGATGATCTGTGGCTTGCCCTGGCGGATGGCCATGCCGGCCGTTCCCTGCCCACTGGGGATATCCTCCGACCAGCTGACCTGCACCTCGTCGAGATATCCCAGTTCGGCACCGGCATGCGCCTGCGGGGTAATGGTCTTGGCATCATCGTCCTGGGCGAAGCCCACCCAGGCCATGCGGTAGCCCCCCACCTCTACCGCCAGAGCACAGATATCGCGCAACAAGGTAACCTCATCACGCATATGGATCAGGGAATCGTTACAGCGGCAGGCAAACGCCAGGGCACGGTTGAGGCCCTCAATCTGCTGATCGCGTGAGCGCTTTTCCTCAGGCTCGTCGATGGGAGAGGTCAATGGATGCCACCCTAATTGGTATCAACAGCGTAAGAATCACGCGTTATGCTTATATTAATACCATTGACCATGAAAGTAAGGCGTAACCAAGTCAAGCCAAAGTGAAGAAACCACCCACCAAGGCAATCGCCACCCCCAGAGCGCGAACGATGCGGTTTTCCCGCGCCATCAGATAGCCGCCCAGCACACGACTGGCATAGGTGATGACCAGGGTCGCCGACAGGAAGCCGGCGAGATACGCCATCATCGAGGCGCCGTAGGGAATCTCGCTAGCGTGGGCATGGCCATGGAACAGCATGAAGACCACGACGAGGAGGCCACCCGGGAGAGTAGGCAACTTGACCACAGCGGCGATCAACACACCGGCCAGCAAGACCGATAATGCGATGCCGGTCTCGACACTGGGCACGACCAACCCTCCCCAGGCAAGGCCCGCACCGAATAGCATGCCAGCGGCGGCCAGCCAAGGTGTCCCGCGGCGCATCGGATTGGACTGGCGCAGACTCCAGAGGCCGATAGCCGCCATGGCCAGCAAGTGATCCAGCCCCAATAGCGGGTGTGCAAAGCCGGAAGCGAAGCCGCTGTGAGAGGTTCCCTGATGGCCGGGATGGGCCAGGGCCGCACCGGCCACCAGCAGCAGCGCCAGCGCCACGGCCACACGGGTGACGCGGGAAGTCGTGAAGGTTTCGAGAGCTTGCATGCGTTTCTCCTTGCCATTGGTCGTGGTAGTTGCGTAGCGGAAAGCGATCAGCCGGCGGCTTGCACCTCGGGCCGGCGGTCCGACAGCATGCCGCGGTCGAGGATGAAGCGGATGATTTCCTCGACACCGACGCCGTTGTAGAGGTTGGTGAATACGAAGGGCCGCTCGCCACGCATCTTCTTCGAGTCACGCTCCATGACCTCCAGCGAGGCGTGAACCTGCTCGGCAATGTCGATCTTGTTGATGATCAGCAGATCCGACTTGGTGATGCCCGGCCCACCCTTGCGGGGGATCTTGTCGCCGGCGGAAACGTCGATCACGTAGAGCGTCAGATCGGAGAGCTCGGGGCTGAAGGTGGCCGAGAGGTTGTCGCCACCGGATTCCACCAGCACCAGTTCCAGATCGGGGTGCCGGGCCTGAAGATCGTCGATGGCGGCAAGGTTCATCGAGGCATCCTCGCGGATGGCGGTATGCGGACAGCCACCGGTCTCGACGCCAAGAATACGATCCGCCGGCAACGCCTCGTGCTTGAGCAGGAAATCGGCATCCTCGCGGGTATAGATATCGTTGGTGACCACGGCAATATCGTAATGGTCGCGCAGGGCCAGGCAGAGCTGTTTCAGCAGTGCGGTCTTGCCGGAGCCTACCGGGCCACCGACGCCGATGCGTAGGCAATGGTTCATCTCGAATTCCTCCATCAATGTTCAATACCGAGGATAGGGGTCGGGAAGGCATAGCCTCCCCGCCCTCCGAACCGTGCATGCGGTTCTCCCGCACACGGCTCTCCAGTCGATGGTTTCAACATCGTGATTGGCT
>NZ_JBHRUG010000051.1:0-779 GCF_042646605.1 Litchfieldella rifensis
CAATCGTCCTGCGCCATGCGCAGACCCCTTGGGGTTATATGGTCAAGCCTCACGGGCCATTAGTACACGTTAGCTCAACGCCTTGCGGCGCTTCCACACCGTGCCTATCCACCAGCTCGTCTCGCTGGGCCCTTCAGGAGGCTTACGCCTCAGGGAAGTCTCATCTTGAAGGGGGCTTCCCGCTTAGATGCTTTCAGCGGTTATCCCGTCCGCACTTAGCTACCCGGCAATGCCACTGGCGTGACAACCGGAACACCAGAGGTGCGTCCACTCCGGTCCTCTCGTACTAGGAGCAGCGCTTCGCAAACTTCCAACGCCCACGGCAGATAGGGACCGAACTGTCTCACGACGTTCTAAACCCAGCTCGCGTACCACTTTAAATGGCGAACAGCCATACCCTTGGGACCGACTTCAGCCCCAGGATGTGATGAGCCGACATCGAGGTGCCAAACACCGCCGTCGATGTGAACTCTTGGGCGGTATCAGCCTGTTATCCCCGGAGTACCTTTTATCCGTTGAGCGATGGCCCTTCCATACAGAACCACCGGATCACTAGAACCTACTTTCGTACCTGCTCGACGTGTCTGTCTCGCAGTTAAGCACCCTTATGCTCTTGCACTCACTGCACGATTTCCAACCGTGCTGAGGGTACCTTCGTGCTCCTCCGTTACGCTTTGGGAGGAGACCGCCCCAGTCAAACTACCCACCACACACTGTCCTCGATCCGGATCACGGATCGGAGTTAGAACGCCAATGATGCCAGGCTGGTATTTCAAGGT
>NZ_JBHRUG010000052.1:0-529 GCF_042646605.1 Litchfieldella rifensis
TCCCCGGCGGAGCGCTTCGTGGCCGAAACCGAGGCACTGCAAGCCCTCCCGGCGACTGACTTCGACACCCGCTATCACGATCTCCGCCAGGTCGGCTGGGACGGTTATATCGAAGTGCGGGGCAACCGCTACAGCGTGCCGGACGCCCACTGCGGCCAGGCGGTGATCATTCGCCTGAGTCTCGATGACGAGTTGACGGTCTACACCCCGGCCGGCGAGGCCATTGCCCAGCATCGCCTCCAGGCCCCTCAAGCCGGCTGGCGCAGCGTACCGGAGCACCATGCCGCCCTGTGGCAGCAGACCCTGGCCGTTCAACAGCGTGACCTGCGGGTCTACGAGGAGGTGCTGTGATGGCCCTGGAACAGCTCCTTACCCGCCTGAAGATGGAGCATCTCCAGGCCTCGCTCGACAGCCTCTGCGAGCACGCCAGCAAGCAGGACCTGAACTACCGTGAGTTCCTCGAGCAGGCCTTGGCCCAGGAATGGGGCGGGCGCCACCAGAAGGGCCTGGAGTCGCGGCTGAAACAGGC